>NZ_JALFIA010000008.1:0-20367 GCF_022776125.1 Hallerella sp.
ATCCCGCTGAATAGGGACTTCGTGGCAGAAATGCACCGCTACTGGTTTGGCAGATAGCTCCTTTTTTTCCGAGCTTCACTGCTCGGGATTTTTGATTTATGAGTGCTCCATAAATGCTTCTTGATGCAACCAACTAAATAAAGTATATTCTGTCTATGATTCTATATCATGGTTCCGACAAACAAATACCAACTCCTGAATGGGGCAAAGGCAACCCGAGAAACGATTATGGGCAGGGTTTTTATTGTACGGAATCACTAGAACTCGCCAAGGAATGGGCTTGTCAAAAGAATACTGACGGGTATGCTAACCAGTATGAGCTGAACACTCAGGGACTAAATGTTTTGGATTTATCGCAGGAGCCGTTTAATCTACTCCATTGGCTCACCATCTTGATGCAAAACCGGGTCTTTTCGCCAAAAGCTCCCATCGGAAAACAGAACTTGCAATTCTTAACAGACCGTTTCCATTTAGATTATCAACAGTACGACATCATTCGTGGCTATCGTGCTAACGATTCTTATTTCTCTTTTGCAAGCGATTTCCTGGAAAACATCATTCCAGTGCAAAATCTCGCTTCGTCAATGAAACTTGGCAGTCTTGGTTTGCAAACCGTTTTGAAATCAAAAAAAAGTTTTGAACGTCTCACCTTTGTGAAAACAATTTTTTCACCAAAAGAGAAGTACTATTCAAAATATAAAGAACGCGATACAGCAGCCCGCAAATCCTATCTAGAAGGCTTACGAAAAGTTTCGCCAAGTGATGCTGTTTACATGATTGATCTCGTTCGAAATCCGGAGCTGTTGAATGACCTTGCCTTATGACGAAATGTATCTTGCTTCCGTGCAAGAAAACTTGGGATTCTTTTTTCAGATTTCTCTCAACGAATTGAATTTATCTGCATCCCAGGTACAAAAAGGTTTTCTCTCTTCCGAAATTCCAGGACAGATTCAGATGGGGAATCCCGACTATTTATGCGGAAAATCAGGTTACGAGCTTGCGTTGATTGCTTTCCCAAATTTATTAACCGATTCAATTCTTGAAAAAGCACTCGCTGAACCATTCTACCCGCAAGCGGAATATTGGAGCGGAACCGTTATCGCTTATTGTCAGTGGAAAACAGGCAAAGCATTTTCAGAGATTCTAGAACTCTATCCACTGGAAAGAATCCTTTCAAGTTACCATTTGTTGCATGAAGCCGACATCACCAAAGTCGTCGAACAAATCGATGCCGTTCTAAAGGATTCTCCTGCCGTACAAAATTAAACGTGCAGGCTTGTCACATTTTTCATTAAAGAAATCATCCGCAGCCAACGCATTTTCTGTCCGTTGCGTCAAAGACTAAAAAATAATACTACATTCCCTACTATGTATGATAGAGACCGAAATTGAAAATCGCAGTAAAGTTATTGTCCGCACAAGCATTGTGGGCATCGTCACGAACGTTATCCTCTCCGCCTTCAAAGCGGCAGTCGGATTTGTCACAGGTTCCATCGCTGTCACTCTCGACGCAGTGAACAATCTTTCCGATGCGCTTTCCTCAGTCATCACAATCGTAGGCGCCAAGCTTTCGAACAAGCTTCCGAATAAAAAGCATCCGCTCGGTTACGGCCGAATGGAATATTTAAGCGCAATGGTCGTCGCCGTGATCGTTCTTTACGCCGGCGGAACCTCTGCCGTGGAATCCGTGAAAAAGATTATCCACCCCGAAGAAGCCAACTATTCCACCGCTTCTCTTGTGATTATCGCTTCTGCGGTTGTCGTCAAGCTTGTTCTCGGCAAGTTTGTCAAACGCCAAGGCGAACGTGTCAATTCAGGGGCTCTTATCGCATCCGGCGCAGATGCGCTTTTCGACGCAATTCTTTCGCTTTCCGTTCTCGCCTCTGCGCTTATTTTCATCACCACGGGCATTTCACTCGAAGCCTATGTGGGCATTGTGATTTCCATTTTCATCATCAAGTCCGGCATCGAAATGCTCAAGGACACTCTCGACGATATTTTGGGAAAGCGCAACGACCGTGAAAAAGTCAAGCAGATAAAAAAAATCCTCACGTCCGAACCTTCCGTACGCGGAGCCTATGACGTATTTTTGAACGATTACGGTCCAAACAAATTAATCGGATCCGTTCATTTGGAACTTCCCGACACGATGACCATCGAAGAGCTCGACGCGCTCACTCGAAAGCTCCAAACGAAAGTCCATAAAGAAACGGGCGTTACCTTGACCGGAGTCGGCGTATATTCTTACAATACGGGCAATAACGAAGCCGCAAAAATCCGCAACGACATTTTACACATTGTAAAGGCTCACGAATGGGCTTTGCAAATGCACGGATTCTTTGTGGATTTCGAAGAAAAAACGATTCGTTTCGACGTCGTTTTAAGTTTCGACATTATGCCGGAAGAAGCTCTTGAAATTTTGAATAAAGACCTGAGCGCCGCTTATCCCGAATTCAGCGTCCACATCGCCCCCGATCTGGACATTTAATTCCCTCCCGCGCTTCGCTCGGAGCAAGTGTGGTTCCTCGCAATGGCAGAACGTCCCCTAGGCGAACATCTTTTCTAAATTAGAGAATATGTTTGCATTTTTCAATAAGTTATACAAGCCAGGGAAATTCAAAAAGAACGGCGACGTCAAAGACGTGCTCGTCGTAGCTTTGCCGATGCTCCTTTCGATGAGCTTCGACACATTCATGACTTTTATCGACAGGCTTTTCCTTTCAAAACTCGGACCTGCCGAAATGAACGCAGCCCTAGGTGCAGGGGCAGTTCAACTTGCGCTGATTACATTCTTTACGGGTGCCATCAGCTACACGACCGCCATGGTCGCGCAACGTCTTGGTGCCAAAAAACACCGCGACTGCGCCAAGGTCTTTATGCAAGCGATCTACCTGTCGTTCATCTGCGTTCCGCTTTTGTACTTGTCGATTCCCCTAGGGCACATCATTTTCGGAATGGAGAACCTCCCCGCCGACCAGTTACAGTATCAAAAGACCTACTTCAATATTTTGATGTTCGGTGGCATCATCAACCTGGTGCGAAACGCGGCTCCGTGCTTTTTTAGCGGCATCGGCGAGACCAAAATCGTGATGCAGGCTGCATTCGTGGGCATGATCATAAACGTGGTCTGCAACTTTTTCCTCATTTACGGCGCAGGGCCAATTCCCGCAATGGGCATCGCAGGCGCCGCTTACGGAACGCTGATCGGAAACTTCGTCTCCACGGTAATCCTTTTTGCCAAATTTTTCAGCAAGTCTTACCACAAGCGTTTCAACACGCGTCATTCCTTCGCCTTCAGCAAGCCTTTGACGGTGGAACTTTTGAAAAAGGGCCTTCCGTCCGGTGTAGAAATGTTCTTGAACATGGCGGCTTTCCAGCTTTTGATTTTGATGTTCCACGCCCTCGGTCCGGAATCCGCCACCGCTTCTTCGATCATGTTCAACTGGGACATGGTGGCATACGTGCCGCTGATAGGACTTGAAGTCGCCTCGACGAGCCTTGTGGGCCGTTACGTGGGCGCAAAGGAAGGCGCTGCGGCAACGCGGTCCACTTATTCGGGGCTGCGGATCGGTTGGGCGTATTCCGCGCTCATCGGTATGCTGTTCATCTTTTTGCCAGGCGTTCTCGCCGACATCTTTAGGCCCGACGCAAACGTTGGCGCGTCTGCGATTTCCATTTTCGAAAACGCCCGGCCTATGAGCCTCTTTATGCTCCGTTTTGCAGCGCTGTATATTTTTGTGGAAGTTCTACTCGTGATTTATGCGGGAGCACTCCGTGGCGCAGGGGACACTTTATGGGTGATGTTTGCAAGCGCGCTCATGAACTGGTTTGTCGCAGGAGCCCTTTACGTGACAGCCTACGTGTTCCATTTGCCAGCGCATTATGCCTGGATCGCGGTCGTCGCCGTTTACAGCACCGCCCCGCTGTTTTTCCTGTACCGTTGGAAGAGCGGAAAATGGCGCAAGCACCTGCTCGACGCCAAAGCCTAAGCGGTTTATAGTTATAAGTGACTAGGTATCAGGTACCGGGTGTCATTGCGAAAGGCGATAGCCTTGAAACAATCTGTTTTGATTGTTCATGGATAATTTTTTCTTACTTACAATTTCATTACGTTCAAATTTCCCATAATTCCTAATAAATCAACAATTTATCCCACAGATAGTAGTTTTTTTCACGTCATACACAAAATATTGTGCATTTTCATTGCAAACTACCACAAGATTTATTACTATTCAAAGTATGATGCTACAAGGATTACAACGTTTAACCCTCCTCGACTTTCCGGGCAAGCTTGCTTGCACCGTGTTCACTCGGGGCTGTAACTGGCGTTGTCCCTTCTGCCATAATGCGTCCCTCGTGCTCCCGAACGCGTTTCAGGCACCGGACGTTTCAATCGACGATTTCTTCCAGTTCCTTGGCAAGCGCCAGGGCATTTTGGACGGAATCTGCATTTCCGGCGGAGAACCATTGCTGCAGTCGGGCATTGAAGATTTCATCCTCGAGATCCGGGATATGGGATTCCAGGTCAAGCTCGATACGAATGGCACTTCCCCGGAACGTCTCAGAAGACTCTCGGAAGGGGGACTTCTCGACTATGTTGCGGTAGACATCAAAAATTCCTTGGAACGCTACGGCGAAACCGTCGGCATTCCGAATTACGATACCTCGGCTGTGGAGGAGAGCGTGGATTTTTTGCTCACGGGGAACCAGCCGTTTGAATTCCGCACAACAGTCATCAGCGAATTCCACGATGCCGAATCCTTCTACAAAATCGGAGAATGGATTCACGGGAATGAGCCTTATTACTTACAGCAGTTCGTCGACTCGGGAGACCTTGTCGGCAACATTCGACTGCACCCGGTTGATGCGGAAGGCATGAACCACTTTAAGGAAATTGTTTCCGCCTACGTTCCAAATGTGGAACTTCGCGGAGTCCAGGATTTAACACCAGAGGAAGAGGAATCCACATGTATCAAGTCATCAAACGCGACGGAGAATTTGTCGACTTCAACATCGAAAAAATTCGCGGTGCAATATTAAAAGCCTTCAAGGCAAAAGATAAGGAGTATACCGACGACACCATCGACTTCTTGGCGTTGAAGGTAACCGCCGATTTTAATGACAAAATCCAAAACGGCAAGATCGCCGTCGAAGACGTGCAAGACAGCGTGGAACGCGTTCTGCAGCGCGCGGGTTATGAAGATGTGGCAAAGGCTTACATTTTGTACCGTCGTGAACGTGAAAAAGTGCGCAACATGAAGTCCGCCCTTCTCGATTACAAGAAGACGGTCGACGGTTACGTGAAAACCTCCGATTGGCGCGTCAAGGAAAATTCGACGGTGACGTATTCCGTCGGCGGCTTGATCCTTTCAAACTCCGGCGCAATCACAGCGAACTACTGGCTCTCCGAAATTTACGACAACGAGATCGCCGATGCCCACCGCAATACGGACATCCACATTCACGACCTTTCGATGCTCACCGGCTATTGCGCCGGCTGGTCTTTGAAGCAGCTGATCCAGGAAGGTCTCGGCGGTGTTCCGGGCAAAATCACTTCCGCCCCAGCAAAGCACTTGCCGCAGCTCTGCAATCAAATGGTGAACTTTCTCGGCATTATGCAGAACGAATGGGCGGGCGCTCAGGCTTTCTCCTCTTTCGACACGTACCTTTCCGCATTCGTCAAGGCAGACGCCCTTTCTTACGAACAGACAAAGAAGAGCATCGAGTCCTTCATTTACGGCGTGAACACTCCGTCCCGCTGGGGTTCACAGGCGCCGTTCACGAACATCACTCTCGACTGGACAGTTCCAAACGATCTCGCGGAATTGAACGCAATTGTCGGCGGCAAGGAAATGCCGTTCAAGTATAAAGATTGCCAAAAGGAAATGGACATGGTAAACAAAGCGTTCATCGAGGTGATGCTTGAAGGCGACGCCAACGGACGAGGATTCCAGTATCCGATTCCGACCTATTCCATTACCCGTGACTTTGATTGGTCCGAAACGGAAAACAACCGTCTTCTGTTCGAAATGACCTCCAAGTTCGGCACCCCGTATTTCTCGAACTACATCAACAGCGACATGGAACCTTCCGACGTCCGCTCCATGTGCTGCAGACTGCGTCTCGACCTGCGTGAACTTCGCAAAAAATCCGGAGGCTACTTCGGCAGTGGCGAAAGCACCGGCTCGATTGGCGTCGTCACCATCAACCTGCCGCGTTGCGCCTATCTTTCGAGTAACGAAAACGACTTCTTCGCCCGTCTTAACAAGATGATGGACATCGCCGCCCGTTCTCTTAAAGTCAAGCGTACCACGGTCACGAAGCTTTTGAACGAAGGCCTCTATCCGTACACCAAGCATTACCTAGGCACATTCAACAACCACTTCTCCACGATCGGTCTCGTCGGCATGAACGAAGCGACTTTGAACGCCAAGTGGCTCGGCAAGGACCTGACGCACAAGGAAGCGCAGGAATTTGCCAAGAAGGTTCTGAATCACATGAGAACGCGCCTTTCCGATTACCAGGAAATGTACGGTGACCTTTACAACCTGGAAGCGACCCCGGCAGAATCCACCGCTTTCCGCTTCGCCAAGCATGACAAGGCTCAGTTCCCGGACATCGTGACCGCCAACGAAAACGGTTCCCCGTACTACACGAATTCTTCGCACTTGCCGGTCGGCTACACGCAAGACATCTTCAGCGCCCTCGACGTGCAAGATGAGCTGCAGACGCTTTACACGTCCGGAACCGTTTTCCACGCGTTCCTCGGCGAACGTCTGCCGAACTGGAAATCCGCCGCAAATCTCGTAAAAAAGATCGCGGAAAACTACAAACTTCCATACTACACGCTTTCCCCAACATATTCCATCTGTGCCGATCACGGATACCTGAACGGAGAACAGAAAGTTTGCCCACACTGCGGAAAGCCCACCGAAACGTGGAGTCGCATTACCGGTTACTACCGCCCGGTCAAAAACTGGAACGACGGCAAGTTGCAGGAATACAACGACCGTCAGGTTTACCATGCGGAATCCTCGAAGCTTACGCACACGATCACCCGTGAAACGGCACAGGCTTCTACCAAAGCGCCTAAAGCAACTGCAACAGTCGCATCCCAGGCAACGGATATGGGAAAGATGGCTATGCTCTTCACCACCAAAACTTGCCCGAACTGCAAAATGGCAAAGTCCATTCTCGACGGTGACCATTACTCTTACAAAGTCGTAGACGCCGAAATCGAAGTCGATCTCACCAAAAAGTTCGACGTGAAGCAGGCTCCGACCCTCGTCGTGTTCGAAGGCAACCATGTGGAACTCATCCAGAACGTTTCGAACATCAAGAAATTCGTCAAAGGCTAAGCAGAAGGTAAGATGACAGACGTTTTAATCGTAGGCGCAGGTCCCGCGGGACTCACCGCCGCACTCTATGCGGCGCGCGCCGGTAAAACAGTCAAAATTCTCGACGCGGAAGGCATCGGAGGTCAAATCACCAAATCTCCGCTGGTGGAAAACTATCCGGGCATCGCCAAGATGAGCGGCATGAGCTTTGCCGACAATCTGTACGAACAGGTTTCCGCCTTGGGCGTGGAATTTGAACTAGCAACGGCTTTGCGCATTGAAAAGGGCGAGAACGGCTCGCACGTCGTGGTGACGGATGACGGCAACTTTGAAGCACGTGCCGTGATCCTTGCGACAGGCGTAAAGCACCGCCTGTTGAACATTCCCGGTGAAGAGGAATTCCAAGGTCATGGGATTTCCTTTTGCACCCTCTGCGACGGAGCCTTTTTCAAGGGCCGACCCGTTGCAGTAATCGGTGGCGGGAATACAGCGATTACCGATGCGCTTTACCTTTCGGCGCTCGCTTCGGAGGTGACGATTCTGCACCGCCGCGACGAGTTCCGCGCCGACGAAAATCTGATGGAACGCGCCAAAAGCATTCCGAATATTTTCTGGTTGCCGAATGTAAACATCGAAGAATTCCAAGGCTCCGGAAATCTGACGCAGATCCGTTATACAGACAAACTCGACGGTTCCGAAAAAATCCTCAAGACCGATGCCGCCTTTATCGCCATCGGCCAGGTTCCGAACAATCTGGCATTTGCGGATTTGACGGATCTGGATGCGGAAGGATACTTTGCGTCCGATGAAGGCGGGGCGACAAAATCCGAAGGGATTTTTGTCGCGGGCGATTGCCGAAAGAAGAACGTTCGGCAGTTGACCACGGCAATCGCAGACGGCTCGAACGCAGCCGTCGCCGCATGGAAGTACATCGATTCCAAATTCCACTGACTTTGCAAGCTTTTCGTAACTTTCGTGTCAAACGGTCTTTCAATAAGGCCGTTTTTTTCTAGGTTTCTCCTGCAATTCACTGCGGAGAAACATGTATTCATGGAGGTTCTTATGAAATATTTCCGTTTCTGGGGCTAATCGTAGCCTCTTGTGCCATCTTCTTCGGTTGCGGCAATTCTTCGAGCGCATCGGACAATGACAGTTCTTCTTCTGTCGCCGAAGAAATCTCATCCACTTCCAAGGATAAGTCTTCCGATTCCAAAGGAAGCTCTTCTTCGAGCTCTGTAGAAGAACTCGATATAAGCAACTGCGAAACAGCTAAAGACGCAAAGCTCCAGGCACAGATTTCTGAAGCTACCGCAGCATTCATGAACATGGTTTATTCCAGCGAATTCGCTCTCAAAACTGTCGAAAACTACAAGAATTTCCAGTCCGAAATCGCTAATGCAACAGAACTCTTCAGTTCCGCTCTCGAAAGTCAGCCGGGCAACTGCGAAGCCCAGCTCGGTTACGCTCTCGCTACCGTGGCAAACCTCGTCAATGACCCGGAAGTCAAGGTGATTACCGACTCCCTTCTGCTCGGCTCCACCGAACAAAAATTCGCTTTGGTCAATATTTACCAGGCAGAAAATTACGCAAGCGAAGTCATGCAATCCGCAATCCAGGTCGACAGCACCTTGATCACGGACCGTATCCAGGGCATCATCGAATCGAACGCACTCCCGACTGTGCAGCAGTCCCTTAAAATTTTCAAGAATTTAATCGACAACGACTTCTACTACGTATACGAAGCGGACGGCAACACCCTCTCCTTGGGCAAGGGAGAATTCCAGCTCACCGCGGGCGCTCTCCAGGCAACGGAAGCAGCTCTCACCCTCCTCGCTTCTTACAATCTCGACGCATCGCTTAACGGTTCCTATAACTGGATCGTCCACCTTGCCGAAATCGAACCTGACTCTACCCAAGCCGAAGAATACCAGTTGTACAAAGATGCTGTCAACCAGGCTTACCACCTTTTGAGCGATAGCGCAAGCTTCCTCACGGTGAAAGACGCTTGGAAGACCAAATACAGTTCTATTCCGGACATGCTAGACAGCGCCGTTGGCAACGTAAAGAACGGTCTCCAGACTCTTCTCGACAGCGCAAGCTCCAAATACGCAACATCCGCAGTCATTGCCATTAGCGATGGCGAAATGGGCGACATTTCGACCGAAAATGTCAAAAAAGTGATTAACGTCCTCGACTCCGTCCAACAGGTGATTCGCACTTCTATCACCGTGGAATTTAACGAAATCGAAATTAAAATCTGCCCGAAGAAGTTCTTCTCCATTACCGACGGTATCCAGGACTTCTTCCCGTATTACAAGAGCATCGACTACTCGGAATGGAGCCATTTCCTTTCTGATACGGCCTATTACGAATGGTCTTCGGATGATATCTCCGAATCCATTAACCTCGCGGAAAAATACGCAAAACAGATTGTCAAAGAAAAAGTCCCTTTCATTGATAATCTTTACATAGGCAAATCCAGCGGTCATTACATCACAACTGACGGCAGGTACATTTCCTTTGAAATATCTTGGGAAAATTGCAGTGTCACCATCAACGACACAACGGGCCCTTTAGCAGAAATGATCAACGACACATACAGCCTGAACTCGGAGTCCGGAACCTTCTGCCGTATGACGGGAAAAAACCAATTCTTCGCCTATATTCCCTATAATCTGATGCCGGATTTATTCTACTTCACCGATGCTGAAGGGAAAAAGACCATTTCTCTCGCGAATTTTCACAAAGAACTCCAATACAATAAAATCAATCCGGAAGACCTTACCGATTACATCGTGTTCCCGGATCCGACCTTCAACGGCGTTTTCCCGAACATGGATCAGAAAACAATGGCTTATCTCTTCGTCATCCTGATGTATGGCGCTGGGAAGTAATTAGATTCCTATGTTCCAAAAAATTCTCGTTTTCTTTTTGACTTTTGCGGCTTTAGCTTCTGCAGAGTGGAAGGAGACGGGGATGGCCCGCTGTAGCGGGCTTTTTTTGTTAAACGAAAACGACGCGAGTGCGAACGTATTCGGATGTCAAATTCTAGATTCCCTTCGCACAAGCGTTTTGGATATCGACGCCAAATTACGCCATTCTGAAACCAGCGGTTCTTGGACTTACAAAGCCTGGAAGCTCAAGTCGGAAATGTCCGTTTCCGAAATGAAAATCGGCACCCGCGGAAAATTTCGCCATCTGATTTTAGAAACTTCTGTCGCCGGAAATAATGAACACTTGCGAGCTCTCACCGTTTCCAGTTTGCAGCTAAACGATTCTCTTTTTTACATCGGCATGCATTTGGGAGGCGGTTCCGTCGGAACCTTAAAAACGGAATGGACAACTCTGGTTCCAAACGGTCTCCTCGATACGGTGGATTTGGAATACGAAGCGCGTTACAGAACCAAAGGCGCCTTTATCGGTTCCAAGTATCTCCGTCATGCCGCCGAAATCAACTGGGATTTTTTGCACACACGCCGTGCGCCTTTTGAAGACGTGCATGATGCAATCCGCGATTCGAGCGAAGGCTTTCTCGGACGTTTGAATTATGAATACCGCGGTACAAGCGGAACCATTCGATTCTGGGCGTTGTGGGCGCACTTGAATTCAGAGTTTTTTTTGCTCCGTTCCGAAGAGAATAACGTTAAACGTTTTGGATATTTAGAACTACGCGGTAATTTGGAAGGCGCAAACCTTGCTTACGAAAATGCAAAGTGGAATCTGCAGGCCGGAGCGTTCTTTTTGCAGTTAGAAATTCCCCGCCACGCGGAACGCTTTTTTGAAACTTTGGCCCCGCAGCGAGCCTTGGACTATTCCCTATTGCAGACACTTTCGCTCAGCTTTTACAAAGTCAACTACCGCATGTACGGAGATCTTTCGGGATTCCTTTCCCACGCAAAAATCAAGCGGACTTTTGAATTTTCACCGGGTGAATTTCACCTGCGCCCAGGAATTTCCGCAGACTTCTTCTACGTTCAAGGAAAGCTGGACGGTGCACAGGAAAATGTGAAGACCGCTCTCATTTTGACCCAGGTGAGAAAGAGAATTTATGAAGGTTCTCTGAACGCCTTCGGCGTCATTGCAAGCTTATCGTTCAAGGTGGAAACTCCGAAGCGGCGCTTCTTTTTTGATGCAAACGCATACCAGATAGCGCCTCTTATTTTGTCAAAGGAACTGACCGAAACCGATGAGAACGGTAATGAAGTCGACGTTTCGTTCACAGGGAATACCGAAGACGGAAAGGTGCCTTCCAAAACGGAATACCTGCCGCTCCGCACAGGATTCGCTTTCGACGCTTCGATCGGTTTCCGCTTTTAAAGATTCGACCGGTTTCCGCTTTTACTGCGGAATCGCCGCGATAAGTCTTTGGGTATAAGCATCCTTCGGATGCAGAATAATGTCGCGGCTCGTTCCCGTTTCCACAATCCGACCTTGATACATCACGGCAACGCGTTCCGTGTACTGCGCCACAAGTCCCATATTGTGCGTAATGAGCAGCACCGCCGTGTGAGATTCCACCGCCATGCGCTTGAGTACGGCGAGCACCGCCGCCTGAACCGTTACGTCCAACGCGGTCGTCGGTTCGTCAGCAATAATCAAATCCGGATGAGGCAAAAGCGACATCACAATGCAAATGCGCTGAAGCATGCCGCCGCTCATTTCGCAAGGGTAACCGCGCATGACGCGTTCCGGATCCGCAAAGCCTGCGGACTTCAAAAATTCGCAAATCTTTTCCAAGGCATCCTTTTTGGGAACCTCCGGAATCGCTTCCAAAAGCTGACTCTGAATTGTCCTGACCGGATCGAGCGCCTGCATCGGTTCTTGGAAAATCATGGAAATCTTTTTGCCGCGGACCTTGCGCAGTTCGAGAAGCGGAAGCTTCAAAAGATCTTTTCCATCAAACATCGCAGAGCCCGAAATCGCCTTTGCCGAAGGTTTTGGCAAAAGTCCGAGAAGGCTCATCGAGGTCACGCTTTTGCCGCTGCCCGATTCTCCGACAAGCGCAAAGAATTCCCCCGCGTGAATGTCGAACGAAACGTCAAACGTCACCTGCTTTTTGCCGAAGGCAACCGAAATATCCTTTGCCGAAAGAATCACCGGTGCAGTATCACTCATAGCGGTCTCCGGATTTCGGGTCCATCGCATCGCGAATGCCTTCCCCGACAAAAGTGGTGAGCAGTAACGTGATGAAAAGAGCGGCGACCGTGCAAATGGAAATCCACGGTGCGTAAAGGTTGTTCAATCCTTCGCTCATAAGTTCACCCCAGCTGGGCGTTGGCGGTTCAAGGCCAAAGCCTAAGAAGTCGAGAGATGTCAAACTTCCGATGCCGCCGATGAGCGTAAACGGAAAGAGCGTAATCACCGGAGTGAATGCGTTCGGGAGGATTTCCTTGAAGAAAATTCTCACATGGCCCATGCCGAGCATTTTCGCCGCACGCACGTACTGTTGCGAACGGAGTTTCAGGTATTCCGCGCGCATATAATAGCTCAAAGAGATCCAGTTGAAAATCGCCATGATCGCAATCAACAGGACAAAGCTTCTGCCGTAAATCGACCCGATCAAAATCACCACGTAAAGGAACGGGAGCGAAGACCAGATTTCAATTCCGCGTTGCATTAAAATATCCCACTTTCCACCGAGGTAACCTTGGATACCGCCAATCACAATTCCAAGAAAAGTACCGAGCAGCGTTAAAAGCAAGCTAAAGCTCATGCAAATGCGAAAGCCGTGAATAAGCCTCGAAAGCACATCACGACCGTGCGCATCCGTTCCGAGCAAATGTTTTGAACTCGGCGCAAAAGGAGGCGTTCCATCCGCCGAAAGATCCGCTTTCAAAGGATCCTGCACAATGAGCGGCATCAGCGCCCAGACGTTTTTACCGTCTTCTTTCGCATCTGCCATCAGCACAGGATAATCCGGTTCCGTTTCATAGGTTCCGCCGAATTCCGTTTCCGCGTAAGTCACAAACGCCGGGAAATAGGTTTTGCCTTCGTAGCGCAAAATCAAAGGTTCATCGTTTACGAGCCACGGCGACAGAAGCGAAAACGCATACATCACAAGCAAGGCGCAAAGCGAACCGAACGCGATCTTGTTCCGCTTGAACTGGCGCAGCTTTTTCTGCATTTCAGGAGAAAGGAATCGCATCAGTTGAACCTAATCCGCGGATCGACAAAGGTGTACAGAATATCGCTGAACAAACGTCCAAACATCGTGAGCACGCTCGAAAGTAAAATCACTCCCATCACCACGTTGTAATCGCGGTTCACCATGGAATTGTAATACAAAAGGCCCATGCCGTCGATGTCAAAAACCTTTTCGATCAAAAGGGCGCCGGCAAACAAAAGCGTAAAGACTTCCGAAAGGCGCGTCACAATGGGAATCAGCGCATTGCGCAGCGCATGGCGCACAAGTGCCTGTCTAAAGGAAAGGCCCTTTGCCATGGCGGTCCGCATATAATCGCGTCCGAGTTCTTCCAAAACGCTGTTCTTCATCAAAAAGGTGAGGAACGCAAATTCGCTGATCATGTAGCAGACCATCGGGAGCGTCCAGTGCGTCAACACGTCGCCGATCTTTCCTGTAAAAGTCAGGTCTTCAAAATCTTCCGAAACGATTCCGCCGAGCGGAAAAATATCGAGGAAAGATCCCCCCGAAAGAAAGATGATGAGCAAAATACCGAGCGCATAACCCGGCATCACGTAGCCCGAAAAAATCAGCGCGGACGAAACCTTGTCAAAGAGCGAACGGTTCTTCACCGCCTTCGCAAGGCCAAGCGGAATGCACACGAGATAGCTCAGCAAAAAGGATGTCAAACCGAAAGCGAGCGAAATCGGAAAGCGCGAAGAAATCACGTCCCAAACCGGAAGCCCATACGTATAAGACGTTCCAAGATCCAAATGGATCACATTCCACAGCCAATCCAGATAACGCTGCCACGCCGGCTTGTCAAAGCCGAAATAGCTCTGGATCTGCGCAATCTGTTCCGGGGAAATCGACTTGGATGCGCTCACGCCGCCGTGGGCGGCCGCCGCGGACTGGACCTTTGCAATCATCTCTTCTACCGGGCCGCCAGGAATCAGCTGCACCAGGGCAAAACAGACAATCGTAATTCCCAAAATCGTGGGAATCATTAAAAGAAGTCTGCGGATGATATAGGCTTTCATTACAGGCGAATTTAACTATTTTTAGAGGCACTATGAACCAAGTTACGGAAAACCTTGTTAAAAACCGTGAAGAAGCAAGCCACACCGCCCTGCTTCTGATTTCGGGAAGCCTCATTACTTTATACCTGACCGCAAACCTGATGGCTGTCAAGCTCATCTCGATCTTCGGCATTACGATCTTTGACGCCGGAACGATTACGTTCCCCTTTGCGTACATGCTAGGCGACGTCCTCACGGAAATCTGGGGATTCAAGGCTGCCAAGCGCGTGATCGTTTTGAGCTTTTTCTGCAACATTCTCATGGTCCTTGCGACGACCGTGGGCGTTTACCTGCCCTATCCGGATTATACGGCAGAAACGGCAAACGCCTATGCGCAAATCTTCGGATACGTGCCGCGCATTGTAATCGCCTCGCTGATTTCGTTCCTCATCGGCGAGCTTTCGAACTCCTGGTCGCTCATCAAGATCCGTGAAAAGACCGGCGGAAAACACCTTTGGGCGCGCACCATCGGAAGCTCGGTCATCGGCCACATGCTCGACACGGGCCTCTTTGTGATTCTCGCCTTTGCGGGAACCGCCCCGTTTATCGACCTGCTTTCGATGATCGGAATCCAGTACGCGTTTAAACTTGGCGTCGAAGCGATCTGCGCAACGCCGATTGCTTATCTGATGATTTACAAATTGCGAAAAAAACTCGGGATTTCGCATCCAAGCTAGAAAGCTTAAAGATTTTTTACGTTAATTTTTTGCTTTTTTGACGAAAATCGCCATTCTGTCCACTTGAGAAAAAGGTTCGCCCTTGACAAACAGGGTAAAATTTTCTCTCTTTGGGGGCGTTCAAACTGAAGTTTCACCCTTTTTGGAGATAAGCACATGCCTTGCGGAAAGAAAAGAAAGCGTAAGAAGATTGCGACTCACAAGCGTAAGAAGCGTCGTCGTCGTGACCGTCAGAAGAAGAAAATCCGCTAGTTTTTAGCTGATCTCTTTCCGAAGACATACGGAAATTGCTAAAAGGAATGCTATAAAGGCATTCCTTTTGGTTTTAAATGGAAATTTTAGCATCTTTAACTCATGGATCAGATCGAAGGCACGCTCAAGACCGTCACCTACCACAACATCGAAAACGGCTTTTCGGTGCTCAAGTTCATTGTGGCAGGCGAAGCGCGCCCAGTCGCCGTGACGGGGACCTTTCCGGAACTTTCCATTGGCGAAAATCTGCGCATGCAGGGCGAATGGAAGGTGCACCCGAAGTACGGACGCCAGTTTTTCTGTTCCCAAAGCGAAGTCATCTTTCCAAAAACCGGAGAAGGCCTTGTCGCCTATCTTTCGGGCGGACTTTTTAAGGGCATCGGCGAAGCCACGGCAAAGCGCCTGGTGGACACCTTCGGCGATGACCTGGTGAACATACTCGACGGCGACGGTGACGCACTCGCCAAAAAGAAGATCAAAGGATTTTCCGGCAAAAAGGTCACGCAGCTCTTGCAAGACTGGAAGCAGATGCGAGAAAGCCGCGAAACGATGCTCTTTTTGTACAGTCACGGCATCACGGGGAGCGTGGCGTTGCGCCTATGGCGGCAGTACGGCCAAAATACCGTTTCGATCATCACCCAGAACCCTTATATTCTTTGCGAAGAAGTCTGGGGCATTGGATTTTTAAAGGCAGACGAAATCGCCCGCAAGGTAGGCATCCCCGAATGGAGCGAGGAACGCTTGGAAGCGGGCATTTGCTATGCGATGCTCAAAGCCTCTTCCGGCGAAGGGCACACGTTCCTTCCCAAGGAAACGCTCCTGTCGAACGCGGCGAACGAACTGCGTCTGCAACTGAACAGCCAGGAAGCTTACGATGATCTGCTGTACGCCTTAGAGCAACTTTTAAAAGTACAGAAGCTTTTGGACGATGGCGGAAAGGTTTCGATCCCAAGCCTCGCCCGTTCCGAAGCTTTTGTTTCGAACTTTATCAGTTCCCGGATTCAAGAAGGCGAATCGAAAGATTTCGGAAATTCGAAGGAGCTCGAAGCGTTCCTCTCCGCCTTTGAAGCGGCGCAAGGCTTTACCTACGATCCCGTTCAAAAGGCGGGCATTGTACGCGCCTTCCAAAGCAAAATCTTTATTATCACGGGCGGCCCGGGTACCGGTAAAACGACCCTCTTAAAGGGAATCCTCGCCCTCGCCGAATCCGAAGAAGTGGACGTCACCCTCGCCGCCCCCACAGGCCGCGCCGCACGCCGCATGCAAGAAGTCACCGGCCACGACGCCAAGACTTTGCACCGTCTGCTCGAAATCAATCCGGAAACGCGCCGCTTTACCCGCGACGAGAACTTCCCCATCGAAACGGGCATCATGATCGTCGACGAATTTTCGATGGTCGATACCTGGCTCTGCGCGGGCCTTATGAAGGCTCTCCCCGAACGCACGCACCTCGTGCTCATCGGCGACAAGGATCAGCTGCCAAGCATTGGACCGGGAAACGTTTTGCGCGACCTGCTTTCGATCCCTGAGATTCCCTGCATTCGACTGGAACGCATTTTCCGCCAAGCGGGCGGTAACGACATTGCCGAAAAGGCGACGCTCATCAATCAAGGGCGCAAACCTTCCCCTGTCGAAGGAAACAACTTCCACTACATTCCTTTTGAAGAACCGGAAGAAGCCCTGGACATTTTGGCAGAGCTTGTCACGGAACGCATTCCGCAGACCTTAAAAGGCCCGGTCAAAGATTTGCAAGTGCTCGTGCCGATGCACAAGGGGCCTCTCGGTACAATCGAACTGAACGCTTTTCTGCAAAAGCTTTTGAACGATTCGCCCAAGGAATTTAAATCGCAAGGCATTACCTGGCGCAGTGGCGACCGCGTGATGCAACTCCGGAACAATTACGAAAAGAACGTTTTCAACGGCGACGTGGGAAAAATCATCGCCCTTGTGAAGAACGATCAAAAAATGACCGTCGACTTTGAAGGCCATCTGGTCGGCTATGAAGGCGATGAACTGGACGAGCTTTCGCTCGCCTACGCCTGTACCATTCACAAGAGTCAGGGTAGCGAATACCCCGCCGTCATTCTCGTGCTGGATTCTTCGCACTTTCGCATGTTGCAGCGGAACTTGCTGTACACGGGAATTACCCGCGCCAAGGGACACGTCTGGATTCTTTCCGGAAACGGAGCCTTTGACGAAGCGATTCGCAACAACCGCATGCAGCTTCGTTATACGCGCCTCAAGGAATTCATTGTCAGCAAAATAAAAGGCGAAACCTTGGAACAGGCTCTGCCCTTGCAAAAAAGTCCTTACGACAAGTTCATGGAATTCCTGAATGAATCGTAAACATGATTTTAAATCCATCTTTTTTTCGAATCCATGGATTTGACAATTTCTGCCATTTCAAGATTGTATATTTGAAAAAAAATTGAATTGGAGATGTCGATGAAGACAACCGAACAGCGGGCAGCGGCCAACAAGTTTGTCAAGAAATGGTCCGGCAAGGGCTACGAGAAGGGCGAATGTCAAAAATTTTGGCTCGACCTGTTGGTGAGCGTTTTCGGCATCCAGGACTTCGTTAGCTTTGTCCAATTTGAGAACCAGATAAAGGAACGGTTTGCCGACAAGACTATCACCAACTTCATCGACGTCTACATTCCGTCCACGAAGGTGATGGTTGAGCAAAAGAGCGTGGGCAAGGACCTTCGCGCTCCCATCAGGCAGTCCGACGGCTCCCTGCTCACCCCTTTTCAGCAGGCACGCAAATACATATCGGGTCTCCCGCTTTCGCAGCACCCTCGCTGGGTAATTACCTGCAATTTTGACGAATTCCTGATTTACGATATGGAAAAGCCCGGCGGCGAGCCGGAACAGGTCTTCTTGAAGGACCTGCCCAAGGAAATTTACAGGCTGCATTTCCTCGTGGATAGCAGGAGCGACCGAATCCGACGCGAAGAAGAAATTTCCTTGAAGGCGGGGGAACTTGTTGGCAAACTCTACGATGCCCTTTACAAGCAGTACATCGCTCCCGACGAAAAGAGCCTGCGTTCGCTCAACATTCTTTGCGTCCGGATTGTGTTCTGTTTATATGCAGAAGATGCGGGGCTGTTCGATACAAAGACTGCATTTGAGGAATACATACAAAGTTTCAAGATTGAGAATGTCCGTCGCGGGCTCATCGACCTGTTCAAAGCTCTCGACACCAAGACCGAAGATCGTGACAAGTACGACACCAAGCTTTCGCCTTTTCCCTACGTGAACGGTGGGCTTTTCGCCCACGAGGACATTGAGATTCCGAATTTCAACGAAGAAATCGTGGATGTCATCGTGAACCACTGCGCTCCCTTCGACTGGAGCGAAATATCCCCGACGATTTTCGGTGCGGTATTTGAAAGTACCTTGAACCCCGAAACCCGCCGTCAAGGAGGAATGCATTACACAAGCATCGAGAACATCCACAAGGTCATCGACCCGCTGTTCCTGGACGAACTGAAAGGCGAATTTTCGTGTATTTGCGAGACGAAAAATGTAAAATCCCGCAATGAAAAACTGGAATCGTTCCAGAAAAAAATAGGGTCGCTTAAGTTCCTTGATCCCGCTTGCGGTTCGGGCAACTTCCTTACGGAGACCTACGCCAGTCTTCGCAAGTTGGAAAACGAGTGTATCAAGTTGAGGCTGGGCAAGGAATCCGCACTGGATGTGTTCGGCGACGAATTCAAGCCGCAGGTGAACATCGACCAGTTTTACGGCATCGAGATAAACGACTTTGCCGTGACGGTGGCAAAGACTGCGCTATGGATTGCCGAATGCCAGATGATGGAGGAAACTTCCAGAATACTGAACCGCAACCTTGAATTCTTGCCGCTAAAAAGCCATGCGGCCATCGTAGAAGGCAACGCCCTGCGCATAGATTGGGAATACCTGAGCGAAGAGCCGCACCTTGACTTGCTTTATGCGGACAAACTGAAATACTATATTGTTCCCGAAGATTTCGATAAGAACGCCCTGCACGATGTATCGGTGAAGTATGAAACATCAAATACTTTGCATGTCGCCACGAAGCAGGTGGAGCAAGGGAAACTTGAGCCGCACAAAGTCGAGAAAATCCGCTACGACTACATCATGGGGAACCCTCCGTTTTTAGGATATAGTTTACAGACAACAGAACAAAAAGAGGAAACCCAAAGCATTTACGTTGATGAAAATGGCAAACCTTACAGGACTGCGGGTAAAATAGATTATGTTGCCAACTGGTATTTCAGGGCATCCGAATTAATCCAGGGAACGAAAACAAAATGCGCCTTTGTTTCAACGAATAGCATCACGCAGGGAGAGCAGGTGGCAGGCGTTTGGAAACCCTTGTTCGAACGGTTCAACCTGCAAATAGACTTTGCCTACCGCACCTTCCGCTGGGATAGCGAATCCGAACAAAAGGCCCATGTCCACTGCGTGATTATCGGTTTTTCCGCTGTCACCCTGGAGCGAGCGCCGGGAGCGATAGGAACCACCAAGCGGATATTCCTGCCCGATGGTAAAGCAATATCTGCAAAGAACATCAACGCCTACCTGATGGATGCGCCAAACGTCTTTGTGGAAAGCCGCAAACACCCTTTGTGCAAAGTTCCCCTGATGACCACAGGCAACCGGCCTGCCGATGGCGGGCACCTGATTATCGAGGCGGACGAGTACGAAAATTTCATACGCAAGGAACCCGAAGCGAAACGGTTTATCAAGCGACTTGTCGGCTCCGAAGAGTTTATCAACAACAAGCCGCGTTATTGTCTTTGGCTTGTCGATGCGACGCCCGCACAAATCAAGGGAATGCACGAAGTTTACAAACGCGTTCAAGCATGCAAACTGGACCGGGAAAGTTCGCCAGACGAAGGGCGGCAGAAACTGGC
>NZ_JALFIA010000036.1:0-38830 GCF_022776125.1 Hallerella sp.
AATACTGACCCATATGAACGTGGACATCAAATAGCATTTGACCTCCAAGTCGCGCACAACGCCGAAACACCACGACGCATTACGTCGCGGCGACTACTCAGTCCTTTTTGTAAACTAGAATTTACATGGGGGGGGGTAACGCTTCTGTAAGCCCGTATTCAGAGCCTCTATAAATAGATTGCGCGTTATCCAAAATCTTCATACATTTTAAATATAAAAAAAGCAACATTGCACAAAAAAATTATTTTTTCCTTCTTTTTTTTACGTGATTGCTTTTTTTTTCGCAAATTTCAATAGGTATTCCAGTCCTTAATTATCCAATTCATGCCGCAACGCCTGTATTGGCCAAACATTTTGCTTTTTTGGAAAATTTCAGCTATTTTTGGTAACGAAACTCGTAAAAGCCGTTACCAAATCTCAATATTTTTACCACTTTTGGTAACGAAAATTGCAAAACACGTTACCAAATCTTGATTTTTTATATAGAATTGGTAATATTTGCTGAAGCCCTTAAGAAATATGGACGTTCCGCCTTTTTGCCAAAACTCGGCGACTGGTTCGAGGCGTTCAACAACTTGCAACAAATACTCGAAGCGAGCAAATCCAAAAAGAAAATCGTCTTTATCGACGAAATGCCCTGGATTGACGCGCCAAACTCAAAATTCGTAAAGGCGCTGGAATCGTTTTGGAACGGTTGGGCGGCGCTTCGTGACGACATTTTCTTTATCGCCAGCGGTTCTTCCACCTCGTGGATGGCGAAGAATCTGTTTGAAAACCAAGGTGGCCTTTACAACAGGATTACTACCAAGATTTACTTGCGCCCTTTCAATCTGCGAGAAGTCGAAGAATTTTGCACAAGCAGCGGCGGCGGATGGGACCGCTACCAGATTGCCCAAGCCTACATGGTATTTGGAGGAGTGCCCTACTATTATAGTCTTCTCAACTTCAAAAAAAGCCTATCCCAAAATATCGACGCAATGTTCTTCAACAAGGGCGGGCAACTTGCAAATGAATTTGACGAACTCTACAACGCCCTGTTTACTTCTGCCGACCGCTACTTAAATGTAGTTCGCCTGTTGGCAACAAAGCCAAAAGGTCTCACCCGCGACGAAATCCTCAAGTCAACAAAAATGCAGGGAGGCTTCCTCACGAAAGTTCTCTTGAACCTGGAGCGTTCCGATTTTATACAAGGTATCGCCTCGTTTGGCAAAAAGAAAAAAGGCATCGTTTATAGGCTGACCGATCTTTTCAGTATTTTCTATTTCAAGTTTGTGGAAGAAAACCGATCGGGCGATCCCCTCTTTTGGATTCACAGCCTGAATAGTCCGGCAATCAACGCATGGTACGGGCTCACATTTGAAACGCTATGCCTATTGCATACAGAACAAATTAAAGCAAAGCTCGGAATATCGGGAATACTTACCAGTGTAAGCTGTTTTCAAAACGAGTCGGCACAAATCGACCTGATTATAGAGCGTTCCGATCGGATTATAAACCTTTGCGAAATAAAGTTCAGCACGGCTCCATACCCTATCTCAAAAAAATACGCAGACAAAATTCGGATGCGAATGGCGGAATTTCAGAACGCAACGGCTACACGCAAGGGAATCGTGAACACTTTCGTCACAACATTCGGCATATTGAACGGAAGCGCATCAAGTGTCGTAAACAGTGAAGTGGTGCTAGATGATTTGTTTGTGTAAAACAATTCATTGTAATGATTCTAATTGTCGGGATCTTCTTCCGGCGGCATTGCGAAATCCCTGTAAACGTCCTTCGATTCGTCCTCGTCGATGTCGCTGTATAACGAATATTCAGCGAAGCATTTTATAAAGAAATGGACGAAGCATGGTTTGCACGTCCTAAACCGCTGAAAAAGAAGCTGCGAAAAGAGCCTTGCAACAAATTGAAGAAACGCAAATGGGGACTGAAAGCGAGTTGATAAGTCCTTTCATGATATTCAAAGGGCGATTTGAGAATGTAGAGGAATTGTAGATGCGATGTTAAACAAAGTAGAGCGCGAGAACTTCAAGAAAATAAAAGGAAAACTATATTTTTTCGGAAGTCTAAATCAAACGAAGAAATATGGAGGAATCATGAATCGACTGTGCGTAACCGCCTTAGCGGCAGGATTGTCCGTTGGTTTGACCGCTAACGCTTTTGCGGGTGAACGCTATCAAGATCGACAGTTTACGGTGGATGTAAAAAGGGATGTCGTTTACGCATCCGATGTTCCCGCTTTAAGTTCGCATCACTTCATTACACAGGCTCTGTTCGCCTATAAAATGACGAATCAGGATGCGACGGTCGCATACTTTTATTCCGATGAAAAAACGACGACTCCGACCGATATGAAGATGGATATCTACATGCCGGAAAAGGATTCGAAAACGGATCGAGCAGCTGTGCTCGTGGTACATGGCGGAGCTATGGTGGCGGGTTCCAAGGGTGACTTTGCACAGCACACAGTGAACTATTGTGATTCCTTGGCGGCTCGTGGTTATGTCGCAGCTTCGATGGATTATCGTTTGGGCGTGACTCTCACCAGTCGTGATGCCCAGTTGCATATCGATAGTACACATTTTGCAAGAGCGGTTTACCGTGGCGTTCAGGATGTACGCGCCGCCGTGCGCTATTTGCGTGCGAATGCAGAAGATTTGGGCATTAACCCGAACCGCATTTATCTAGTCGGTAACAGCGCCGGTGCAATTCTTTCGCTTGAAAATATCTATTCGACGACGGAAGAGGATTTTCCGGATTACATGGATTCGGAACCTTTGCTCGGTGCCTTGGACCTTTACGGCGAACAGGGCTATGATTCTAAGGCAAATGGTGTGGCTGCCTTGTGGGGCGCTATTCACAACTTGGAAATGGTCGGTGACAACGAACGTCCGGTTCTGCTGATTCACGGTACGGCAGACGAAACTGTTCTTTTCAAAACAGGACGCCCGCTCAGCAATTTGCCGGGAGTTCTCAAGAACATTATCCCATCGGAAATGGGAGCTCTCGCTGCATCTTATACGCTCGATTTGCAAACTCCGACGCTCTACGGCAGCTATGTGATCGACTCCCTTTTGACGAAAAAAGAAATTGAACATGAAACGTATTTTGTGGAAGGCGTCGCTCACGAATTCTACGATGAAGCGCCTTACACGGAGAGCGTCCAGAACCGAGTCTTTAACTTCCTTTACAGCTTGACCCAGGCGACGGAATCGATTGAAACGAAACCGATTTTCGCGACTGCACAAAATGCGGTACAGATGGGAAAAATGAATCAGAGCTTTACCGTATTGCGCGGTCAAAATCTCAAGTTCCGCGTATATGATTTGCGCGGTCGTGCAGTGATGCCGACGGGGAATATTTCTGCGGGCGAAACGGTGAACTTGAATACTCTGGATGCTGGCGTGTACGTGCTGATGGTGCAGGGCTATCGCCCGGTGCGTTTTGGCTTAAGAAAGTAAGGCTTGCGTGATCGCAGGAACGATGTCGACTTTGCGATTCAAACGATGATCGACGTAGATGATTCCTGCGCTCTCGGAGTTTCCGTAAATCGATTCCGCGATGCGCTCTGCCTTTTCGGTAAAGTACAGGATGTAACTGTGCTTGTGGCAGCTGACGTTGCAGAAAATCATTTCGTTTGCGGAATCTTTTAAAATTTTTGGCATCACACCGAGCATGCGGTGGAGAAATGATTCAATGGTTTTTTTGTCGTCGAAACTCAAGCTTCCCAAGCGGAACTTATGACCGTTTATGACGTAATCCTTGGCGTCGGAATTGAAAATTTCTTCGTCGGTCATACCGTCGAAATTTTTCGCCGCCTTTTTCATTTCGGCATAAATCATTTCCAGGTTTTCACTGGAAATGTTTAACCGTTCAGCGAGAATTTTGCAAACGACACGGTCCATTTCCGTTGTCGTTTTCTTCTTTAAATTCTGGGTGTCGGAGACGATGCCTGCGAGTAGAATCTGAGCGATTTTCTTTGTGACTTCAACTCCGAATTCCTGGTAGCAGGTGAAGATGATGGTGCAGGTTGACCCGACGGGAAAAATCTTGGCGAAAATCCGTTTGGATTCCATGACATCGCCGAGGCCGTGATGGTCGATGATTTGCAGAATGCGAGCCTCTTTGGCTCCGGCTACCGCTTGGCAGGTTTCGCTGTGGTCCACTAGGATGAGTGTTTTGCCACGAGCGTCTTCTAAAATCGGGGGAAGCGGAAAGCCAAAGAGCGCAGCGGCGTATTTCGTTTCGTTGTTCGCTTTGCCTGCGATGCGCGCTTCGACGGAATAGCCGATCTTTTGCATCAGGTCGGCGTAGGCGATGGCGGCGGTGACCGTGTCGGTGTCTGGCGCTTTGTGACCGATGGCGTAAGCGGTTTCCGTTCCCCAGTCCAAAGCCTTGAAGGCTTCGCGGTAGCAAATTTCGTTCAGCATGAACCTTAGAGAGCCTCGTAGCAGTCGAAGGCCGCCTTGGAAAATGCTTCGAGATATTCCTTTTCAGATTCGCGTTCCACGTCAAAAAGGCGCGTGGTCAGCGGAAGACGTTTGCCCTTTTCGTAAACGTATGCGTGCTCGTCGCCGTTCACGTCGGTGAAGGTGAGCGTTGCCTTGGAATCGAAAGTCGAGGAGACATAGCGGATCAAATCTTCGGCATCGTTTTGGGTAAAACCTTTGAGCGACTTGCCGTCTTTGGTGCGAATAATCAACGCACCGATGTCGCTGAAGGTTTTGTACGGCTTCATCACGAATTCAAAATCGATCTGCATGCGTTTGAACTGGAAGAAGTACTGCTTGAATCCGTTTATGTTGTACTTCTTGATCTTGAGCTTTTCTGACTTTAGCTGCGAAGCGAGACGTTTAAAATTCTCGAGATACAGCATGCCGATGATTTCCATGGAGACCTCTTCGTTTTAAGCGAAAAATAGAATATCATACGGAAAAAACTGTGTAGCAGGTGCGAGTTTTCGAAAGTCCATGCGATGCCATTGTAAATTCTGCAAATCCGCATCCGATATGCGGAGGAGGTGCAGAATGCCCTATTTTCAGTCAGCTGGTAGAAAATGCACCAACCGAAAAACTAAGAGTTCGCTAGAACTTTTGAAAAAATCCCTGGCCATGGAAACCCTGGCTGGGGATTTTTTTACCCATTTAAAATGTGCACTGCACAAGAAAACGCAAATTTCGCAGAACTTAAAATTTTCTGTCAAAAAATCTTGGGAATCTTGGGGTGATTTTTTGAAATGGTGGGAGAAAGTGGCTATATTTGTATTGTTGTGGAATAAAGTGGGTCACTTTTAAATGGAATTAAACGCTTTCATAGGAAACGCCAAGACGGCGATTGACGAAAAGGGAAGATCAGCCTTTCCTAGGGAGTTTCGTCGTTTGCTCTCTGAAGAAGAGAGCTCGTCGCTCATTTTGGCCTATGGTAGCCGCGATTCGCTCATCCTCTTTACGTTAGAGGAATATCGCAAGTTCATTGCGAAGATTGAAAGTCGACCGCAAACCTCGAAGAATGTTCGTTTCAACCGCATGTTCAAGGCAAATTCGCATTACGTGTCCTTGGACGGCCAGAACCGTATTTTGCTCTCGAAGAATGATATTGCATACGCCAAATTGGATGGCGAAGTTCTTTATGTAGCGCGCTCTGGAAAGTCGGCTGAACTCTGGAATCCTTCCATCTACAACGCGAAGTTTGGCTTCAATACCGAAGAAGACTTTAATGAGTTTGATGCAGGGTTCTTTGATGACGAACCTTCGGGGGATGTAGATGAAAATCGCTGAATATCATTCCCCAGTCCTTTTTGATGAATGCATGCAGGCGTTGATCCTCGATCCGAAGGGGACGTATGCAGACTGCACCCTCGGTGGCGGTGGGCATTCCGAAGGCATTTTGAAACGCCTTGCGCCGGAAGGCCGTTTGCACTCTTTTGACCGCGACCCGGAAGCAATCGCTTATGCAACCAAGCGCCTCGAAGGCTTTAAGGATCAAGTGACATTCCACCCGGTTCCGTTCGCTGAACTGGGACACGAGGTCGGACCGGCATCGCTGGACGGCGTTCTGTATGACCTGGGTATTAGCAGCCATCAGGTCGATGATGACGCTAGAGGCTTTACGTTCCAAGGCTCGAACTCGGTGGACCTGCGCATGGACTCCCGCTCGGACTTCAGCGCCCAGGAATGGTTGCGTACAAATTCTCTAGATGACATGGCCCGCGCCTTTAAGGAAAATGCAGATCTTGATCGTGCGTACAAATTAAGTGCCAATATCCAGAGTGTGATTTCGGATTTGAAGACTCCGATCCTTCCGGTGCATTTACGTGCGGCTACGGAAAAGACTTATCCGGATCGCATGCGCGATTTGAACAGTATTCTCGCGAGAATCTTCCAGGCAATTCGCATGGAAGTGAACGGTGAAATGGAACAGATCCGTGTAAGCATGCGTTCTGCCGTGGAAGCATTGAAGAAGGGCGGTCGTCTGGTGGTGATCTCTTACCACTCGGTGGAAGATCGCACGGTGAAGCTTGTCTGCAGTGAATTTGAAAGAACTTGCCTTTGCCCGCCGCAGTCTCCGGTCTGCATGTGTGGCGGCCATCATCAAAAGTTGAAAAAGGTCCTTCGCAAGCCGGGGCTTCCGACTGCGGAAGAAATCGCTCGCAATCCGCGTGCGCGTTCTGCAAAACTGAGGGTGTACGAAAGAGTATGATTCGGGTTTTGACGGCGCATAAGGTTTTGTGGAGCTTCTTGATGGTGATTGTCCTTGCGACATTGCTGTGCTGTTATCTGGCTTTGCAGTACCGTTTTGACGGTCTTGCGGTGAAGAAGGCGAGACTCGTTCGCGAAGTTTCGGCGCTCCGTGGTGAAGTTGTGCTTCGGGAATTGGAAAATAGAGAGCTTTCTTCTCTCGATCGAATTACGCAGATCGCGGAACAGATGGGAATGGGTTATGCCCAGGTGCCTCATAAAGTCAAACAGACGGGGAGTAAGTAGAAATGCATTTGGATCGTATTTCTTGGCTTTTTGTCGTGTTTGGCGCTTTGTGGGTGGTGCTTTGCGCCCGCACGTTCCAGATTCAGATTGTTGAAGGGGAAAAGTACAGCGAAATTGCGAACTTGAAGGCGCGTGACCGTGTGATTCGCAAGGCTCCGCGTGGACGGATTCTTGATCGTAACGGTCAGGTGCTCGCTCAGAGTATCCAGGAAAAGGATAAAGAAGGAAAGCTCGAAACAAAGCGTATTTATCCGCAGGGCGTTTTGGCGTCTCAGCTCGTGGGGCAGGTCGGTAAGGATGGTCAGGGCATTTACGGTTTGGAAGTGCAGTTCGATGAACGCTTCCGTGGAACGGACGGCTGGCAGACCCGCGTTTTGAATGTGGCGCGTCAGATTCAGGCAGGGCGTAAAATGGAAGGCCGCGAACCGATTCCGGGCGACGATCTGGTTTTGACGATTGATCGCAATATGCAGGAAGTGGTGGAAAAGGCTTTGAAGGATGGCGTGAAAACCTACCTTGCCGAAAGCGGAAGCGCCGTGGTGATGGATCCGTACACGGGTGAAATCCTCGCGATGGCGAGCTATCCGACTTTCGACCCGAATGCACCGGTGAGTGCCGCAACGCGGGCGAAGCGCAATGATATTGTTTCTCTCGCTTACGAACCGGGTTCCACCTTTAAGCTTGTGACGGCTGCGACAGCGATTGAAACGAAGGCCGTGGATCCGAAAACCGTGTTCAGCGGCGAAAAGGGTCGCTGGGTTTTGGAAAACAAAGACGTTATCAGCGATACGAAGGATCACGGGGACATGGACATGACGGCAGCCATGGCGATGTCTTCCAACATTGTGTTTGCAAAGATTGCAGATCTCGTCGGAGAAAAGCGTTTTTATCGCTACGTGCGTTCTTTTGGATTTGGTTCGAAGACTTCGGTGGAACTTCCGGGTGAAGAAAGCGGATATTTGAAGCCTACGCATGAATGGAGCGGCCGTACGTTAAAGACGATGGGTTTTGGCCATGAACTTCTGGTGACTCCGCTGCAGATGGTGATGGCTTTTTGTGCAATTGCAAATGGCGGCAAGCTGATGCAACCGACAATCGTTCGCGAATGGCGTTCGGCGGATGGGGAAGTTTTGGAAAAGAAGGAACCGGAAGAAGTGCGCCGCGTCGTTTCGGAAAAGACCGCAGCACGTATTCGTTCCATGCTTCGCGAAGTGGTGGAAGTCGGTACGGCAAAACAGGTGAATTCGGAAAAGCTCCCGGGCATTGTCTTTGGCGGAAAGACGGGTACGGCAGAAAAGTACAACCAGAAACTGAAGCGTTACGATAAAACGAAGCAGGTGGCTTCTTTCATCGGCCTTGCTCCAGCAGACAATCCGCGTTACGTTTGCATGGTTCTTGTGGATGATCCGAAAACGCGTACGGTGGGCGGCTTGACCGCAGGACCGATCTTTCGGAATATCATGGAAGGCATTTACTATCTGCCGTCGACGTCTCCGGTGCCGTATAATTTGACCCTTACGTCTGCATCGAAAAAGTGCGATGCGGAATTTGTGGGACTTTCCCGTGCCGACGCAAAGATTCTTGCCAATGATCGTCACTGTGAAGTTTCGTTCGAAGGCGAAGGCTCCACGGTCGTGGCGACGGAATATGATTTTGAAACGAACGGTCGAAAGCTCCGTATGGGAACTCCGAACGCTCAGAAGATGCCGGATTTGAAGGGTCTGACCTTGCGCGATGCGCTGGATCAGATCGGTGAATTGCCCGGCTCTATAGAATATGAAGGTGTGGGCCGAGTCAAGAAGCAATTCCCGGCTCCGAACGCAACGCTCAAGCGTGGCGAAAAGTTCAAACTCGTTCTTTCCGAGAAAGGTTAAGCATTATGTTGTCTGAAACCGTTTTGAAGAATTTGGGCATTCAGGGACTTTGCGATGATTCTCGCAAGGTGGCTCCGGGCGATTTGTTCTTTGCAATGCCTGGTGAACAGGCGGAAGAATTTGCCCGTACCGCTCTTTCAAAGGGCGCAGTAGCTGTTGTCGGTGAAACGGAAGCGCCGAAGGATCTCGCAAGCAAGTGGATTCTTGTGCCGAGCGTCAAGGAAGAACGCGCTTCTGTCGCTAAGTTTTTTTACCACGATCCGTTCTCGAAGATGCGCGTTCATGCGATTACCGGAACGAACGGCAAAACGACCAGTGCCTTCCTCATGGAATCGATGCTTTCTAGCGATGGTCGCAAAACGGCTCTCGTCGGCACGATTTGCAAAAAGATAGGCGACAAGGTAATCGCTTCGAATTTGACGACACCGGGTATTTTGGAACTTTACGCTTTTGCCGCAGAAGCGGTGGAAGCGGGCTGCACGGATTTTGTGATGGAAGCTTCTTCGCATTCCCTTTATCAGGGACGTGTGCAGGGAATCGCATACAAGAGCGCTCTCTTCTCGAATTTGACGGAAGATCATTTGGATTATCACAAGACGATGGAAAATTATTTCCAAGCAAAGAAGCTTTTGTTCACGCGGTATCTCGCTGCGGACGGCGTTGCCGTGATCAATGTGGATGACGCATACGGCCAACGTCTAATGGATGAAATCGCCGTGGCGAACAAGGTTTCCGTTTCGCGCCTTGGCTTGGACGGGGCAAATGTGGTTCCGAATTCCATTCAGAGCTTGGAAGATGGCCTTGTGCTCGATGTTCCGGCGATTTCGAAGACACCGATTGAAACGCGTCTTGTGGGCGAATTTAATGCGGATAACGTTTTGCTTGTGATGAGCTGGGCCAAGTCCATTGGAATTTCAGAAGAATCTATTCGCAAGGCTTTGGCAACGGTGAAGGTTCCGGGACGCTTCGAAATGACTTTTAACGATGGTTCTCGCCGTGTAATCGTCGATTACGCGCATACGCCGGACGCTTTGGAACGCGTGTTGCGTGTGGCACGTTCCCTTTGCAAGGGAAAGCTCTCCGTGGTATTTGGCTGCGGTGGCGATCGCGACCGCAACAAGCGTCATATTATGGGTGCGATTGCCGAACAGGGCGCAGACTTTGCTTGGGTCACTTCGGATAATCCGCGTACGGAAAACCCGGAAGACATCATCGCGGATATTGTGAGCGGTATGCATTCGGAACATTTCAAGGTGATCGTTTCGCGTGAAGAAGCAATCCGTGAAGCTTGCCAGGCGATGCAGGCGGGAGATTTTCTCGTCGTCGCCGGAAAGGGTCATGAAAATTACCAGATCATCGGAAAGACGAAGCATCATTTCGACGATCATGAAGTCATCCTTCGGGAGATGAAGTAATGCATAACTTGGATTTAACAGTCGCAGAACTTTGCGACATCTTGGAAAGCAATCCGGTTGGACTTACCGCCCGGGCTGCAAAACGCAAGGTGAAACTTTGCCTGGATAGCCGTGAAGCGGGGCCGGGAGTGGTGTTTTGGCCGTTGAAAGGCGCGCGCTTTGATGCGCATAGTTTTATTCCTGAAGTGATGAAGAAAGGAGCTTTGATGAGTGTGATGGACGCAGGTCGTGCAGAGGAATCTTTGGCAGACGTTTATGTCCCAGTGGATGATTCCAATCAAGCTTTGTTGAAGCTCGCCAGAGGCTATCAACGCCTTTTCAAGGTGAAGAAAGTCGCTGTGACGGGCTCGAATGGCAAGACGACCACGAAAGAAATGCTGAAGGCCGTGCTTTCGACTCAGTTCAAGACCATGGCTACCGAAGGAAATTTGAACAATCAGATCGGTGTGCCGAGAACGCTTTTCCACTTGAAGCATTCCGATGAAGTCGCTGTGGTGGAAATGGGTACGAACGCTCCTGGTGAAATCCATCCGCTTTCGATGGCTGTGGAACCGGATATCGCTGTGATCACGAACGTCGGAGCAAGCCACTTGGAGCGGCTCCAAGATCTCGATCACGTCTTTAAGGAAAAGGTGACGATTGCCGATGGCCTTCGCAAGGGTGGCTTGCTTGTGGTGAACGCAGACGATCCGCGTCTCGCCAAGCTCCGCACGAATACCAGGTATCGTGTGCTGACTTTCGGTATTAAGCGTGGCGTGATCAGGCCGGAAAATCTGAAGTGGGATTCCAACGCTTGTGCAAGCTTTAAGATTGGCCGCACGGAATTCCATTTGAGCGTTCCGGGCATTCATAATGTCTATAACGCCTTGGCAACAATCGCTGTCGCTACATCTTTGCGTATGTCGAAAAAGGCGGTTGCAAAAGCTTTGGAAAAGTTCCGTGCCGCGAGTATGCGCATGGAAATCCGCAAAGGTGTCGGCATCAAAGTCGTTTCGGACTGCTACAACGCAAATCCGTCTTCGATGCGTATGGCTTTGCAGACGATTGGCTCAATTGAAAATGCGACCCGTAAAGTGGCGATTCTCGGCGATATGCTCGAACTCGGTTCTTCGGCAGAAGATCTACACCGTGAAATCGGTGAACTTGTTCCGCAGATGAATTTCGATATGCTTGTTGCTGTCGGTAAACTGAGCCTGAACATACAGAAGGGTGCAATTGCAGCCGGCATGGATAAAAAGAATGCGCTGCATTTTGACACCGTGGACGAAGCGATGGAATTCCTTTCGGAAAATGTCCATTTTGGCGATGTTCTGCTTGTGAAGGCTTCGCGTGGGATGAAGTTGGAACAGGTCGTGGATAAGCTTCTTCGCTTGGAACCGGCTATGGCTAACAAGTAAGGATTTTGATTGAGATGAATAGTCGTTTGAATTCCATCTTGGCATTTGATAAGCTACTGTTGCTGGCAGTCGTTGTTCTGCTTGCGATGGGTCTGTTTGTCATTTATACGGGAAGTAATTTCCATGCGATGGAATTGGGCCGTCCGTCTTATTTCTATGTCCTGAAGCATTTGCGCGTGATTCTGTTCGGTTTTGTAGTCCTCGCATTTTTGACTGTGTTGGATCATAAGATCTTCCACAAGCTTAGCCATGCAATGTTCTTGGTTTGCTTGGTAGCGCTGGTTGCTGTCGTGGTGACGGGCGCGGTGACGAAAGGCGCTGCACGCTGGCTTTCGATTGGCGGTATGTCGCTTCAGCCTTCGGAACTGATGAAAATCGCGATGTTTGCCTATATGTCTCGTCGCTTGACGGAATTGGGCGATGAAATCAAGGATTTTAAGCGAGGGTATATTCAGCCGCTGGTGACTCTTGGCATTGTGTGCGGATTGATTCTTTTGCAACCGAACTTCTCGATGGCTTTGCTTGTCGGCGCAACGACTTATGTGCTTTTCTTTACGGCGGGAGTCAAGGTTCGCTATTTGCTACTCTCGTTTGTACCGATTGGTTTAGGTGCACTAGCGATTGGTCTTGCGGCTCCGTACCGTTTAAAACGTCTTCAGGCATGGCTTCATCCGGAAGAACATATTAAGGAGGGAGGCTATCAGCTGTACAATGCGTTGATCAGTCTCGGTCATGGCGGATGGCTTGGAACGGGCATCGGTAAGGGTACGCAGAAGCTGGGCTTTTTGCCGGAATCTTATAAGGATGTGGCGTACAGCTTGATGGGTGAAGAACTCGGATTTTTTGGAACGATGATTGTACTTGTTTTGTTTGGCTTTATTGTCTATCGCGGTTTTATGATTGCCCGGAATGCGAATTCGCGCTTTGCGAAATACTTTGCGGTTTGCTTGACGTCTTCGCTTGCATTTAACGTGATTTTCCATGTGTTTGTTTGCACGGGACTGATGCCGACGACAGGTCAGCCGATGCCGTTTATCAGTTATGGCGGTACGAACTTGGTCGTTTCGATGGCGTCGATTGGAATTTTGTTAAACATTTCTCGACCAGGCACAGGGATGAATATTGTTGAACCTGTGTTCCACGAACAGGGATGAGGTTATGATGAAACAGAAAACGTTTTTGTTTGCTTGCGGTGGTACCGGTGGACATGTTTTCCCGGCGGTTGCAATTGCTGAAAGTTTGAAGAAGTTTGGCGTGGAACAAATCTCGTTCGCGGGTCGTAAGGATTCTATGGAATCCCGCCTGGTGAAGCCTCGCTTTGAATTCGACGAGATTTCGGCGGTTCCGCTGCACCGTGGATCCTTTATGCAGAATCTTTCGTTGCCGTACAAGCTTTTTAAGGCTGTGCAGAGCGCAAAGGATGTCATTAAAAAGCGCAAGCCGGATGTTGTTGTGGCGACGGGCGGCTACGTTTCTCTCCCGGTTGTGATGGCGGCTGGCCGCATGGGCATTCCGGTTTACATCCAGGAACAGAATGCGGTAGCAGGCGTTGCAAACAAGGTCGGTTCCCGTTATGCCAAGAAAATTTTTGTGACATCGGCAGAAGCTCAAAAGTTCTTCCCGAATACCGAAACTCAGGTCTTCGGTAACCCAGTCCGTGAACTTCCGAAGATAGAAACTCTTCCGCGTCCGAAAGAATTCCGTGAAGGGACCAAGTCCGTTCTGATTGTGGGAGGCTCTCAGGGAGCCCGCGGGATTAACGTCAAAATGGAAGAATCGCTCTCTGCGATCGCCGGCAGAACGGATATTTCTGTGGTTTGGCAGGCCGGCGCAAAGAACGTCGAGAACATCCGGGAACGCGTTTCGCACATTCCGGAAAACGTAACGCTGACCGCCTTCCTCGATAACATTTACGCTTACATAGGTCACGCCGACTTGATCGTGAGCCGTGCAGGCGCTTCGACCTTGGCCGAAATCCTCGCCTTCGGTAAGCCTTCGATTCTTTTCCCGTTCCCGTTTGCGACGGCAAACCATCAGGAATTCAACGCACGCGTGGTGGAAAAGGCGGGTGCCGCTCTTGTGGAACTTGACAGCGATCCGAATGACCTTTGGAACAAGGTTCAAACCCTGCTTTCGAACGAAGAAAAATTGAACAAGATGGCTCAGGCCGCAAAGTCCATCGGTATGCCCGATGCAGCAGACCAGATCGCAAAAACCATTTTGGATGCGGAGTGCTAAGATGAATTTGATTCCGAGCAATCGAGTGAAGAGACTGCATTTTGTGGGCATCGGCGGCGCCGGTATGTCGGGTATTGCCGAAGTGCTCCATGAAAACGGTTTTGTGGTGACGGGTAGTGATACCGGTGACGGTCCGGCGATCCAGTATTTGAAGGATCTCGGTCTTGAAATTTTCCCCACGCATGATGCGAAGAACGTGGAAAACGCCGACCTTCTCGTTTACTCTTCTGCTGTGAAGATGGACAATCCGGAAATTGTGGAAGCGAAGGCGCGTCGCATTCCGGTGATCCGTCGTGCAGAAATGCTCGGTGAACTGATGCGTTTGAAGTACACGCTGGCTGTGAGCGGAACTCATGGTAAGACGACGACGACTTCGATGCTCGGTGCCATTTGGGAAGCCGCCGGTGAAGACCCGACGGTGATCGTGGGTGGCGTGGTAAAGGGCAAGGGTAGCGGTGCCAAGGTGGGCCGTGGACGTTACCTGATTGCGGAAAGCGATGAATTTGACCGCAGCTTCCTTTCAATGATGCCGTCTTCTGCCATCATCACGAATATAGACCGTGAACACTTGGATACCTACGGCACTCTCGATGCCATCAAGGATGCTTTTGTCGCTTTTGCGAACAAGGTTCCTTTCTACGGTCAGGTGGTGGTCTGCATCGACAATCCGAATATCCAGTCGGTACTGACGCGTTTTACAAAGCCGGTGGTCACTTACGGCTTTAGCCGCCAGGCGATGTACCGTGCCGACAATGTGCGTTCCGAAAACGGAATCTCGTACTTTGAAGTCTTTAAGAATAACGAATCGATTGGCGAATTTTCGCTCCGCATTCCGGGCAAGCATAACGTTTTGAATGCAACTTCGACGATTGCCCTTTCGAATGAAGAACATATTCCGCTGGATGTCGTGCGCAAGGCTCTTGGCCAGTTTACGGGCGTCAAGCGTCGCTTTGAACTGGTCGGCGAAGAGAACGGCGTGATGGTCTATGACGATTACGCTCACCATCCGACGGAAACCGCTGCCACGTTGCAGGGTGCCCGCGATACGTTCCCGGAAAAACGTGTGATTGTGGTATTCCAGCCGCATCTGTACACGCGTACCCGTGACCAGTATGAAGCTTTTGCCGAAGTGTTCGCCAACTGCGATGAACTCTTGGTCCTTGAAATTTACAAGGCGCGCGAACAGCCGATTCCCGGAATTTCGGGCAAGCTGATTTCGGATACCGCAGTCGCACGCGGTCACCAGAACGCCCGCTTTGTCGGTACGAAGGAAGAAGCTTTGGAAGTGTTGAAGAAAGATGCGAAGCCGGGAGACCTTGTGCTCTTTATGGGCGCCGGTGACGTTTGGAAGGCAGAACGTCCGTTCTTGGAGGCCTTGAAGAAGTAAGATGGCTCGAGTCGGTTACAACGAAATCAAGCGAATGAACGCTCATCGTGAGAAGCGCAAGCAGAATCTCGCGAAGATCGGAAATTGGCTTGCGAAGAAAGGTTGGAAGATCTTTCTCGTTATCGCTGTGCTCGCAGTCGCCGTGTGGCAGGGTTGGTTTTGGATTCGCAAGTTCAATCCGGCAGAACTTCGCAAGCTGAAAACGATCGATATCACCGGAAACAGGATGCTCACCTGGGAAGAAATCTTGCAAACGGCAGGTCTTGAAACGGGCATGCCGATGTCTTCGATCCAGGCAGACAGTGTTCGTGCCCGCTTGCTTTCGCTCCCGCTTTTGCAGGATGTGACGATTGACGTGGGACTGTTCTGGAAGGTAACGATTGAGGTAAAGGAAACCTCTCCGATTATGGCGACGCTCGATAAGGGCATTTGGAAAGCCTATTCGGAACGTGGAATGGTGCTTCCGATAGCCGGATCCGCAGGACTTGAACTTCCTGTAGCGACAATCGGAAGGAACCGCGAAATCAAGCAACTTGCCGCTTTCCTTCAGAAGATGCGTGTTGCAGACGAATCTTTGTATTCGGAGGTTTCGCAGGTGCGGGTGAACGAAAAGGATCGCGCGATTGAAGTTTACTTCACGAACGTGCGATTCAAAGTCTTGTTCCCGCTGGAAAATGCGACAGAAAAATCCTTTGCCCATTACCGTTTGTTGGTGGATGGACTGTCGCAGAAAATGAGTTTGGTTAAGTCTTTGGATTTGCGTTTTGAAGGTTTCGCTTACGCTTATCCGTCTGTACAAGAGGGCAAATGATGGCAACTGATGAACAAAATATGGCTGGCATCGATCCGAACCGAATCATCGTCGGTCTCGATATCGGTAGTTCCAAAATCGGCGTCTTTATCGGAGAGCTGGATGATAACAACAAGGTCTGCATTCGCGGCTTGGGTATCAATCAGCTGAAGAAAGGTGACGCAAATGAATTGGAGGCGACGATCACCGCTTTGACGAAAGCTGTGGACGACGCTGAAAAGTTGAGCGGTGTGGATGTAAAGGAAGTTTACGTCGGTATTGCGGGCAGCAACATTCGTTCTGTTGCAAGTCAGGCGACAATCCCTCTCCGCGAATACGGTGGAGTCGTGACGAAGGACGTGATGAAACGCGTAGTGGAACAGGCGAGCCAGCTCGTTCAGAGACCTGTAGACATGGACATTATCCACGTTTTGCCGGGTGATTACATTCTTGATGAACGTGAAGGCATCAAGAATCCGCAGGGTATGGAAGGCAATAGCTTGAGCGTGGAAGTTCAGCTGGTGCTCGCTCAGAAGGGCATTGTCCGCAATATTCAGAAGGCAGTCGAAGGCGCGGGTCTTACGGTTAAGTGCTTGGTCCTTGAACCGCTTGCAGACGCTTGCTGTGTTTTGGAAAATGAAGAAAAGGAACTGGGCGTGGCAATCATTGACATCGGAGCAACCTCTACCGATGTGGCTGTCTTCAAGGACGATAAAGTGGCCTATACCGTTTCGTTTGACATCGCTGGCAATGCCATCACTAGCGATATCGCATTCGGCCTCACCACTCCGATTGACCGTGCAGAAGAAATCAAGAAGGAACACGGCACTTGCCGTCGCTCTAACCTCTTGGAAGATATGACCGTTCTTGTTCCGGGTATCGGTGGACGCCCGGGAAAGAACTGTGAAAGAAAGCATTTGGCATACATCATCTATTGCCGTATGGAAGAAATCCTGAAAAAGGTCCACGACGACCTGGAACAGAAGGGCTTCAAAGGCAATCTGGGTGCAGGCATTGTCATCACGGGCGGAACTTCGCAGCTCGAAGGCACGCAGGAACTCGCCGAAAAGGTCTTTGACAATACACCGGTACGTTTGGGCGCGCCGCAAAAGCCGGACGCTGGTATCAGCGACATGGTTCGTTTGCCCACGCATTCGACGGGCGTCGGACTTTTGTACTACGCAGCTCTGAATGACCAGCCAAAGGAACGTCGCGAAACGAGAACGACCAAGGTGGTCGACTCCGTCAGCAGCAAACTCAGCCGCGTCTGGAGTGCGCTGAAAAATTACATCTAAGAATTAAAACTTGTGGAAGACAAAAAGTTTAAAACACAAACCAGGGAGAACACTATGAACGAACAACTCGACAACATGGCTGATTACGAAGCCAAGCATATCATCGCGAGCAACGCAGATCACAAGGCGAAGATTAAGATCGTGGGTGTCGGTGGAGCCGGCGGAAACGCCGTGAACCGTATGGTCAGCATGAACATCAAGGATGCCGAATTTATCGCCATCAACACAGATGCTCTTGCTCTTGACAACAATCTTGCCGATGAAAAGATCGCCATTGGCCAAAAGACTACCAAGAAGCTCGGCGCTGGCGCAAAGCCGGAAGTCGGTCGTCAGGCTTTGATGGAAGACAAGGAAACGGTGGAACACAAGCTCGAAGGCGCGGACATGGTATTCATCTCTGCTGGTATGGGTGGTGGTACCGGTACGGGCGCAGCTCCTGTTGTTGCGGAAATCGCTCATAAGCTCGGTATTTTGACTGTCGCTGTGGTGACGATGCCGTTCAAGTGGGAAGGTCCGATCCGTCGTCGTAATGCGGAAAAGGGTCTTGCCGCTTTGCGTCAGGCTGTGGATTCGATCATCGTGATCAACAACCAGCGTATCATGGAAGTGATCGAAAAGAACACCCCGATGAAGGACGCATTCCTCAAGGTGGACGAAGTTCTTGGCAATGCTGTCCGCAGCATTTGCGATATTATGTTTATCCACGGTACGATCAACGTCGACTTTAACGATGCTCGCACGATTATGCAGAACGGCGGTTCCGCTCTCATGGGTACGGGTGTCGCTTCGGGCGAAGGTCGTACTTTGAAGGCTGCTCAGGAAGCTATCGCTTGCCCGCTCCTCGACAACGTCAAGGTCTGCGGTGCATCGGGCGCTCTCATCAATGTCGCTCATGGTGAAAACTTCTCCATGTTCGAATACAACGAAGCCTTGGAATTCCTTTACGAACAGATCGGTGAAGAAAACGTTCCGAACATCGTCGCTGGTGACGTGACGATTCCGGAACTCGGTGACCGCGTAAGCATTACCGTGATTGCAACCGGTTTTGAAAAGAACAACGAAGAAGACGCTCCGTTCGAAGCTCCGGCAGCAAAGGCTACCGCTCCGAAGGCAAGCGCTCCGCACGTGGAACAGTCGATTGAACGTCCGACCATCGACTGGGCAAAGGCGGCTCAGATGCCTGTGGAAGAATCCGCTCCGGCTGCTCCGGCGCCAGTCGCACAGGCTCCGGTCGCAGAAGCTCCGATTGCACAGGCCCCGGCTGCAAAGTCTGTCGAAAGCGCTCCGCTCCAGCAGACAATGCAGTTTGAAGCTTCGCCGACGCAGCGCACCCGCGTGATTCGCCCGGTCGAAGCTCTAATCGCTGAAGAACGTCCGCGCCAGACCGCTCCGATGTTTGCAGATTCCTTCCTCAACCCGGAATTCAATGTCCGCCGTCAGGTCGTCGAAGAAGACGTTCCGACGATGGTGATGCCGAAGGTAAATGCAAATCCGCTCCGCACGATGTCGGCTCCGGCTGTGGCAAAGCAGATGGAAGAACCGATGGCTTCTGCGGAAGAAAATCAGTACGGCATGCCGGCATTCCTCAAGCCGAGCATCTCGGAAGATGAATTCTAATTCGTAAAAAGTCTCCACAACAACAAAGGCTGACGTGGTATCCCTGCTGCGTCAGTCTTTTTTATGCTCTTTTCATGACATAAAAAAGCCCGTTCTCAAAGAACGGGCGAATCCTGCAAAAGACTGAAATTTATTCGATGTTCATCGTTTGTTCTCGGATCGTTTCCACGCTGTCCTTTAAGCGGATAGCGTGAGCGGCGATCTTTGCACTTTGACATTTGGTGGCGAGGGTATTTGCTTCGCGGCTCATTTCTTGCAAAATGAAGGTGAGCTTTTTACCCTGGTTTGCACCTTGTTCGAGCGTCGAAAGGAACAGCTTGTTGTGACTCTTGAATCGGGTGATTTCTTCGTTGATGTCCAAGCGATCGGCGATGATGCTTGCTTCCTGCGTCACACGGATCGGGTCGAGACCCGCTTCACCGACGAGCTTGTGCAAACGTTCTTCAAACTTCTGCTTCCATTCCACGATGCGTTCTGGGTCGAGCACCTTGATTTCGTCGAGAATCTTGTCCATTTCCTGGACGCGGGCTTCGAGATCTTTTTTCAGATTCAAGCCTTCTTTTTCACGCATTTGGACAAGAGCCTTCAAAGCGCGGTCGAGAGAAGCCTTGATTTTGCCTTCCGTTTCCTTCTGGTTTTCTTCACTTTCGTAAACGAGGACGTTCGGAAGGGAAAGCACCTGTTCCAAAGTCGGCTCGCCGTTCAAGCCGTACGTCGTCTTGATGTCTTTCGCAATTTTCAGGTAGGATTCGACAGCTTCGGTCGAATACCCCGTCGGGATCGAGCCTTCTTCGCCGTCGCCGAGGGTTACGGTTAAATTGACGGAACCGCGGGCAAGGAATTTTTTGACTTCTTCCTTCAGGGTGAATTCCAAATAAGAGAATGTTTTGGGGAGATGGCAGGAAATTTCAAGGAAGCGGTTGTTCACAGAACGCACTTCGACAGAGCACTGCGTTCCGCGTAGCTTGAATTCATCCTTACCGTATCCGGTCATCGATATAATAGCCATACGGCAAATATATCTTAATCAAGCCTTTTTGACCATTGCCACGACGCGTTCTGTACCCAAGTTGACGAGCCCGAGCTTTGTCAGGACTTTGCTTAGGCCGTGTTCGTTCAAGGAAATGATCTTTTCGATTTCCAAATGTTCCGCTTCGGTAAGGCGCACAAAGTCCCGGTAGGTGAAACAGTGGATGTTCGGAGTCTCGTACCATTCGTACGGGAATTCCGGAGATTTCGGCATGCGACCGTGATAGCAGAGTGCCCAGCGCATTTCCCAGGAACCGAAGTTCGGGAATGTAATGATCGCATGCTTTGCAATGCGCATAATTTCGCGGAGCATAAGTCTCTGGTTGCGCACTTCCGGCAGGGTACGGTTGAACACCGCGTAATCGAAGCTGTTGTCCGCAAAGGATTCGAGAGTCTTTAAGCTCAGCTTCTTTTCGATTACAGGCACATCGCGTTCGATGCAACCGAGAATGTTCGTAAAGTTCTTTTCAACGCCGACGCCTGTTACCTTCTTCTTGTTCCAGAGCGTGTCGATCAAAAGGCCGTCGCCTGCACCAAGGTCCAAAATCCGAGCGCCTGCAGGGATCATCGAGTCGATGATCGAAATGTCCTTGTGGCTGTGGAACGCCGGAGTTCCGGTCGTTTTCACTTCGCCCAAATGACCGCCGAGGAATCTGGAAACCGCCATGCCGAGCGCGCCGCATTCAATCAGGAATCCGTCGTGTCCGAATTGGGTATCGAGTTCAAGGCTTGTCACGACCTTGCCATCGTTCAAAAGAGCTTCTGTAATCTGACGGGACTGATCGGGAGGGAACAGCCAGTCGGTCGAAAGGTTTACGTTGAGGAATGTAGCCTTCACATTTTTAAAGGCATTTTCAAGCGAGCCGTATTCCGTCGCCAGATCAAAGGTGTCCGTCGCATGGGCAATGTGCAAATAGCTGTTTGCATCAAAGCGTTCCACGAACTTGGTGCCCTGATGATCCAGATAGGTTTCAAGAGAAGATCCCGAATAGAATTTTTCCGGATGTTCAATGCGAATGTCGTTACGCGTAAAGCGGGCTTCCATGCCCTTAGCGGAAAGGTACGTGATGTGGGCGAGCTTACGTGCGTTGGCGAGGCCTGCGGCTGGAATTTGCTTGTCGTAGTAGTCGCCGTTGTTGTAATTCGGATCCTGCGTAATCGCATCGCGTCCGACGATTTCAAAGCCGAGAGCCTGGGCCGAAAATCCTGGAGACGTCGCAATTAAAATAACGCGGTCAATCAGTTCCGGATAGAAAATCGCCCATTTCATTGCCTGGAAGCCGCCCATGGAGCCGCCGATGACGCAATAGAAGTGACGAATGCCGAGTTCGTCCGCGAGCTGTTTTTGCGCGTGGACCATGTCGCCGATTGTGATCGTCGGGAATGTGGAACCGTAAGGCATACCGGTGCGCGGATCGATGCTCGCCGGGCCAGTCGTTCCTTTGCATCCGCCGAGAACATTCGAGCAGACGACGAAATATTTATCCGTGTCTACCGCCTTTCCGCTTCCGATCAGGGAATCCCACCAACCGACGTGCTTGTCGTCGGGCTTATACCAGCCTGCGACATGCGCATCGGCCGTCAGCGGGGAACAGACCCAAATCGCATTGGACTTGTCCTCGTTGAGGGTTCCGTAAGTTTCATAACGGACAGAAACCTCAGGGAGGGATTTTCCGCTTTCCAGAACAAAGCCGTCCTTGCCCAAGGTCAGCTTTTTGTCGTAGAAGGATACGGGTCCGATACTATCTTTATGCAAACATTCGCTCATATGCATAAATATAGGAAAAGGGCATTTTTTTTAAAGAATGAAACCCAAAATAGAGATGAAAAACCTATCAAAATACTTTTGTTAAAGATTTCTTACGCGAATGAAAACTTTTATTTAAAAAGTTTTGTGATTTTTTGACTGTATTTTGGAAAAAGTTTATATTAAAGTTACAGAGTTGTTAGGGTTACAGAGGAAGGGAGCAGTCTCGCACAATCGTGCGAGTTTTTTTCTTTTAGGGGCTTTTTTGAAACTAGCGAACGACGAGTGCGGCAAGGGAAAGTTCCAGTCCCATGCGGCTGTCGCAGATACCGTTCTTGATATCGCTGTCGAGTTCGCCCAAGCGTTTAATGACACGGCAAAGCAACTGCGGAGACCAGTTCAACGCTTTGCGCGGTTCGTTCAATTTTTTTTCGAAGAGCCACGGGTTTGCGCCAAGCGCCGCGGCGATATCCTTTGCGGCCATCTTGCGACCGAGCATGGTGCGAATGTGCAGCAAGCGTACTGCGTAGGCTTCCAATGCGGAAATGATTTGAATGCCTTCTACGCCCGCATCCAAAAGTTCGCGAAGCTTTTTCGTGTAGGCGATAGGATCTCGATCCCCGAAGGACTCGCGAATTTCAAAAGCGGCGATTTCACGCTGCGGCGCAATCATTAATTTCGCTTGGTCAAGCGAGATGACTTGGCCTTCCGGATCAAGAAGCAGAATTTTTTTGAGCTCGGCATCGATTAGAGCCTGGTCCGTTCCCAGTGCGTCGGCAACGTATTCCGCAGCGAGTGCATCTATGCGGCGACCCAGGTCGATTTCGCAGTGCGAAGTAATCCACTTCGCTATTTCATAGTCGCGCGGGGACTTGCATTCCTTGAAGGTTGCGAAGTCGGCGAGCGATTTGTATAGCTTGCTCGTTTTGAGAAGCTTTTCAAAATCTAAAAGGAGGTTCGCGTCTGGTTTGGTCTTGAACCAGGACTCGAGGGCTGCGGTATCGTCCGCTTTTAAGCTTTCTGCTTTGCGGACGACGACCGTCTGTTCGCTCGCAAAGAGCGAACAGGAATCGCAGGCTTCGATGACGGCGTCTGCCACGGAAGGCAGGTTCGAATCGTTTGCAAAGAGAATCTTGCGGGCGAGAGGGTCGTCCTTGCGGTCTCCCAAAGTTTTTTCGAGGAACTGCCCGATGAGGCGTTCCTTTTCAAAATCACTGTCACCGATCAGGACGACGATCATGGTTACTGCACGTCCAGAACTTCGAAGACGTTCTTGCCCTTCGGGGTGATGACTTCAACGGTGTCGCCCTTCTTCTTGCCAAGGAGAGCTTTGCCGATCGGGCTTGTAAAGCTGATCTTGCCGTTGATGGCGTCCACGCCTTCCGGCGAGACGATCGTGTAGGTGATTTCGCGGTTGTTCTTCTTGTTGTGAAGCTTGACCGTGGCGCCGAACTTGATTTCGCCGCCCTGGCTTGCGTCGTACTTGATAATCACGGCGCGAGCGACGCGGTCTTCCAAGTAGTTGATGCGGGATTCGATTTCGCCCTGACGGTCCTTGGCCGCATGGTATGCGAAGTTTTCGCTCAAATCGCCCTGTGCACGCGCCTCAGCGATTTCATCGATGATCTTTGGGCGTTCTACTTTTTTTAAATTTTCCAATTCTTGTTTGAGTTGGTCGTAAGTTTCTTGAGTAACAGGTATATTATCCATGCTCGGAAAGTTATAAATTTTCAGTGCCTGCGACAAACGGGCAAAGGAAGTAAGATATATGTTGACGATGCTGAAAGATGGCGGTGTCTGTTCTCCGAAAGGATTTACCGCTTCTGCTTACACGGCAGGAATTAAGGCGAGTGGAAAGCCGGATATGGCCCTTCTCAAAAGTGAAAAGGCTGCTCGCTGCTTTGCCGTTTTCACAACGAACAAGGTGAAGGCCGCTCCGGTCCTTTATGACAAGTCTGTCCTGGAACACGCGCACTTTGCTTCGGCAGTTGTCGTCAATAGCGGTAACGCAAACGCTTGCACGGGCCCTCAAGGGCTTGCCGACAGCGAACGCACGGCCACACTCGTCGAAGAACAGCTCGGCCTTGCACCGCGCAGCGTGCTCGTTTGCAGCACGGGAGTTATCGGTCATCTGATGCCGATGGATAAGGTGGAAGCTGCGATTCCGCATTTGGTAAAGGGCCTGCACGCAGGCGCTTCCGATGAATTCGGAACGGCTATCCTCACGACCGACCGCGTCAAGAAGTCCCTTGCCGTCGAAATCGAAACATCCATGGGTAAGGTCACGGTGGGCGGTTGCTGCAAGGGCAGTGGCATGATCCATCCGAACATGGCGACGATGCTCGCCTTTATCACCACGGACCTTGGGCTTCCGCTTGACTTCTTCGCTGAATTCCGCGCAGACATTTCCGACTCTTTCAACGCGATCACCGTCGATGGTGACACAAGCACGAACGACACCTGCATCTTGCTTGCAAACGGCGTTTCGGGCATCAAGTATGAAGATCTTTCCATTAGCGAAAAGAGCGAATTCCGTGCCGCCTTGATGACGGTGATGAAGGAACTTGCAAAGGATATCGCTCGGGATGGTGAAGGTGCAACGAAGTTCATCGAAATTCGGATTGAAAAGGCCGAAAGCCATGCGGAAGCTTTAAAGATGGCTCGATTTATCGGTACGAGTAACCTTGCTAAGTGCGCCATGTTCGGCGAAGACCCGAACTGGGGACGTATCCTTTCGAGCGCCGGTTCGAGTGGCGTGAATATGGTCGCTGAACAGACGGATCTTTATTTTGGGGATGTGAAGGTTCTTGAAGCGGGCCGTCCGATCGCCTGCGATCAGAAAAAGCTCGAAGAAGTCGTGAAGCAGAAGGAATACGCAGTGACCGTCGTGCTGAACATCGGTGAAGCAAGCGCCTCTGCATATACCTGCGATTTAAGCTACGAATACGTGAAGATTAACGCCGAATACACGACCTAATCTTTTGTGAATTTCAAAAAGGAAATCGTCGGCGCCCGTCGGCGATTTTTCTTTTTAAACGAGAACTTCCGCTAGGAGTGCGAATGTTTCCGCGTCGCGAATTTTTACGTCCAAGGTTTGCCCGATGGGGAAGTTCCCTTGCAACGCCACGGGTCTGTAAGCGTCGTCTCGGGCGATGGTCGTCCCCGCCCGCATCCCGACCTTTTCGACTGTCACCCGTTCTACTTTTCCGATGCACGAACGGTTGTTCTCTAAAGCGATCTGCTGAAAAACTTGGGCGAGTTCCGCGGAGCGCGCATAGCGCTCCTCTTTCAGAACTCCGTTCTTCAAGGCGAAGGCAGGTGTGCCTTCGCGCGGAACGAACCGTGTGATGTTACAAATGGACGGTCGCGTTTCCTTCACCAGTCGAACGCTTTCTTCAAAGTCTTCGCGAGTTTCTCCGGGGAAGGCGACGATGATGTCTGTGCCAAGAGTCATTTCGGGGAATCGTGTCCTAAATGCTTTGGCGATTTGCAGATATTCCTTGTGCGTGTGTCTGCGGTTCATCGCTTTAAGAATGCGGTCGCTGCCGCTTTGTACGGGAATGTGGACGAACTTATACAGGTGCTCGTCTTCGAAGGATTCGAGGAGCGCTTCTAAATAGCGCAGCACGTGCCGCGGATTTCCCATGCCCAGGCGAATCTTGTAATCGCCTGGAACGTGAACGATAATTTGTTGCAAAAGTGCGGCGAGATTGGTATGCAGGTCAAAGCCGTAGCAGCTTGTATCTTGGCCTGTCAAAAAGATTTCTTTTGCACCCGCTTCCACTTTGCGTTGCACTCGGCGCACAATCGAATCGGGGGCAGCGCTTTTCAAAACGCCTTTGACAAGTCGTGTGGAGCAGTAAGAGCAGGCATCAAGACAGCCTTCTTCAATATTCACAAGCCCGATTCCCGCATGGCTTTGCAAGTCAGGGATTTCTTGTACCTTTGAATTTGTGGCACTTAATTTGTGCGCGAATTCTTGGAAGGCTGCTTCGTTTTTGTGCGCATCTTTAGGCCCAAAACAAAAATCCGGAAACAGCTGGACCAAGGCGCGTTTTAAATCATCCGTTGCACATCCCGTTACCCACACAGGCACATTTTCAAATTGCGAACGAATCTTTTTGGCAAGCTTTGTCGCACTTGTAATCCCTTTGACTGTACAAGCGTTTAAGACAATTGCATCCGGAGTCTCGGAAGGCATTTCGAATTGAACGGCAAAGCCTTCGCGGGCAAATCGTTCACCGATTTCTTCGCCGTCTCCAAAATTTGCGGCGCAACCTTCACTTAAGACGGCTACTTTCCGCTGGAGATGCATTGAAGCGTAGCTCCGGGGTAGTAAGCTTCGAGAATTTCCTTGAAGCTTTGACCGGCCTTTGCACGGGCGCGGGCGCCCATTTGGCACATACCGATGCCGTGGCCAAAGCCCGAACCATCGATCACCCAGACCTTGCCGTTCTTTTCAATTTTGAATTTGGCGGACGGAAGGATTTTGGAACCTTCCTGGAAGAGCCAACGGGTTCTGTCGCCTTTGACGGTAAAGACTCCCTTGTTGGTCAGAACTTCAAGTTCGTTCACACGGCCACCCGGGAACGTGGACTTGATTTCAATCTGTTGGATTCCGCTAAAGTTCGACTTGCCTACGGCGCGGGATTCCTTCAAGTTCTTTTTGAATATCGAAACTAATTCTTTTTCACTGTAGACCTTTTTCCAGGTGCTGTAGGAACTGGATTCGCACCACGCCGAATCGGCGTTCTTCATATCGTTTTGGCTTTGCAGATACGGAACGGGAGAAAGTCCCCACACTTCGACTCCTTCGGTATGGCCACCGCAAGTGGAATGGTAATAGGCTTCGATAAAGTTTCCGTTATAGGTCAGCACAATGCCAACGGTCGAATCAATGGCTGCACTCGGAAGCGGAGCTTCTCCTGCGCTGCCGTTGTAAACCTGATCCTGCACGGTCGCGTAGACATCAAATCCCAAAGAAGCGCGAGAATTGAAATGGTGGTAAGCGTAAGTGCGAGCCGCCACCGCCTGAACCTTGAGCGCTTCGAACATCGAAGCGTCGAGCTTGCCGATTTCATGCGGCACAACGCCCTTCAAATAATCTTCGACCGGGAGAACGTTGATCACGTTTAGCTTTTTCGCATTCTTCACAACGAGTATTTTGCCGCGGTACTCCTTGCCGTTTACGGAAAGGCGCGAGCCTTCACCCGGGAACACCCACAGCGAATCGGACTTCGACGGCGAAACCTTCATCGAACCGGACTTCTTTTTGCCCTGCGTCGAATCGGCGGTCGTCGAAACGATGTAATCGTTGCCGGAAATTTCTGCCTTGGAAACGCTCACCAGAATGCCCACGCGGAAGTCGCGCTGTAAAGCTTCTGGAAGCTGCATCACGGACAGGTCTTTTAAAAGGCTCGCAGACGACGTCCCTGGTTCGGCGGCGGTCGTATCTGCAGCAGGAGCAATCGGAGCAAAGGCTGCGGTCGTTGTCGAATCTGGAATGGAATCTTCGGCGTTTTCCGGAGCCATCGCCACAAAAGGCTTTTGCACCGTGGAATCCGCTTCTGCGGTCACGCTCGAAGAACTTTCCGCAAGGAAACTGGATGAGGATCCCGCTGTCTGAGCATCTTCAGGCGGATCGGTCACGAGAGGAGGCAGGGGTGCGCAACTGACGAGACCGGCTGCGAGGAACAACAGCGGAAAACGCTTCATCTTTTTTTTGCTCCAGACTTTTTCTTTTCTTTCTTGGCCATGTCGCGGAGCTTTGAACGGTTGAGTTCGCGATCCGCAGTCGAAATCACGTCCACGAAGAGTTTTCCTTCCAAGTGGTCTGTTTCGTGCTGGAAACAGCGGCAAAGAAGGCCTTCGACATTGTGTTCTTCGACGGTTTCGCCGTTTTCGTTCATGTACTTGATCCAGATCTTGCCCGGACGGTAAACGTTGCAGAAAACGTCGGGAACGGAAAGACAGCCTTCGTCGTAAGGTTCATTTTTCGAATCGGGTTCAGGACCCCATTCCGGGTTAAAGATAATGCGCGGAGCAGGCGGTTCGTCTTCGTCAGGGCGAGCAGGGTCGATCACCACAAGGCGCATGTCCTTGCCGACCTGCGGGGCTGCGAGACCGACACCACCTGCGTCGTACATGGTATCGAGCATATCGTGAGCAAGAGCGACGAGCTCCGGCGTCACCTTTTCCACCGGTTTGCACTTAACGCGCAAAACGGGATTTCCGTAAATCGTGATATCTAAAACGGCCATTGTTTACTTCTTGTCCGCAGCCTTGTCTTCTGCGTTCAAGACGCGAGCGATAGCGGCCTGTTCGAAATCGAGAATGGTGCTGTTGCCTGTCTTCACGGTCACCGTGGTACCTTCCACGTTCGTCACCGTGCCGATGATGCCGGCAGCGGTCAAAACCTGGTCGCCCTTCTTCAAAGCCTTACGCATCGCGTCGAGCTTCTTCATTTCCTTCTGCTTCGGCATAATGAAGAACAAGTACATCACGACGAACATGAGAATGAACGGGAGAAGGCCCATGAACATGGAACCCTGTGGCTGTTCTGCACCGGCTTCCTGTGCAAAGGCGGATGCGGCGAAAACGAGGGCGAGGAGAGCGGAATATTTCATAACAATCCTTTGATTAAAATGGAATGTTCCCAATTTAGAAAAAACTGTAGGGTGTAGGTCGGAATTAGGCGTGATTCATCGCTTCTAAAAGCCGTTTGTCGAGCAACGGATAGACGCGGTTCAGTTCCACCAGATCCTTGACGGCTTCGAGTTCAGCGTAGAAGAATTCGATCTTTGAAAAATCGACCGTGGTAAAGCTGGGCGATGTGTACAGGTACCCGCAGTGGATTAGGTTTTCAAATCCGCGACGTCTGAATCCCAGGGCGGGGAAAAGGCGCTTGTAAGCGGCTTCAAAATTCTTCGCCGTCACAAAGGTGCTGCCTTGCTTTTCAAAGCCTTTCGTCTTGGCCGCAGAAATAAAGGCGGTCAGGAGCGTCTGCTCGTTTGCCGACAGCAGAGACTGTGGAAGATTCTTGTTCGTCATCCGCAAAAACAGGGTGCGGTAAAGCAACGCCGGAAGGTTCTTGCGGTAAAAGTGAATTTGTGTGTTTTCACCGGGAAGGAGCTCGGCAATGCCAAGGCCGCACAGACCGCGGAGAAGTTCAAAGGTTTCGTTGTAGCCGAGACCGTTGACTACGCGCAAATCATCGATCATCGGTTCCAAATCGAAGGTGTCTTTTTTGACGTGGCGAATGTAGCGTGCGCAAAGGAAAAAGAGCGTCGGCAGAGCGTGAATTTTGTCGAGCTTCGCCTTGTTTTCTTTTAAAACTTGTTTGCGCTTGGCGAGAATGCTTAAAATCTGCGGAAACCAAACAGGAAGCTTTTCCGTTGCCGCCTGCAGGTCTTCTTTGGACACTTCTTCCACGTCCACGGATTCCATGGCGCGGAGGGTGTACGGGTATGGTTGCTTGTGAAAAAGCGCTTCAATGCCGACGACGGAACGCGGGCCCACAGTGCCTTCGTTGCGAAGCTTGGAACCTTCCTTCTTTTGAATCAAAAGCTCGCCCTTGTGAACCACAAAGAGCTTCTGGATTTCACTGCCTTCCTTGAACAGGATGTCGCGGGAATGGAGCTTTTTCATGAGAGCCCCCGAATGTTGTGTTCCGCGTGGAGTGCGCTCAGGTAGCGGTCGAGCATTTCCGTTTCGAGGAAGAGCTTTTCCGAGTCTTCGGAAAGTTCGCTAAAGATGCCGAGTTCCACAAAGCGAATGATCACAATTATATCTGCCTTGGGAGTGGCGAGCTGCAAGTACTTAAGCCAATCTTTGCGGGAACGGGTGAAGAGCGAATCTTCAAGACCCAAGAATTCGAGGCAGGAACGTTCACGTGGCGAAAGTCCAAATGGGGGATAGGTTTCCCCGTGGCGCTCCGAGCGTAGATAGTCCACAAGGATGTGGAAAAGCTTTGGCTTTACAAGCAACATTTGGGCGTTCGGCTTTCCGTCTGCGCCCGGTTTGAGTTTGACAAACTGGCGACGGATCAGTTCCTTGAGGGCCTTTGCCGTTTCGTCCTTGCTTGCGCGGCTTTGCCACATGTATTCCTTGACCACCGTGGCTGTATCCAAAGGCTTGTTTTCGGCGCGGAGGGCGAGGAACTTGGCAAAGCTTTCAAGAGAATTCTTGTAATTCGGTTTGGCCGCAGCCTGCTTTAGCTGCTGCATATCCTTGACGATCGAGTTTATCGTGGCGAGCATCCACGCAGGGGCCGCTTTGAGGACGGCTCCGAGGCATTTCTGATCGATCTTTACCAGAGTCGAATCTTTGCCTGCGCGTATATGATATGCGAAAGGCGTCCCATCCATCACGGAGGTGACGCCAATCAGAGATCCTTGCGGAATGGACTTCAGAATTTGATTATCGTCAAAGGCTTCAAGTAAGCCTTCTTCGACAAAGAGCATTTCGGAAGTCTTTTGACCTTTTTTAAAAACAACAAAACCCGCTTGAACGGTAAAACGCTCAAACGGGAAATTCAAGTCGCTTGTAACGGGATTGCCCGAAATCAACGGGAACCGCCGGTCAAATTAGTCTTCGCGCTTTTCGATACGAGCAGCCTTGCCCTGGAGCTTACGCATGTAGTAAATACGAGCTTGGTGGACCTTACCTGCGCGGTTGATTTCGAAAGAAGCGATACGCGGGCTGTGAACCGGGAAGATACGTTCGATGGCAACGCCGTCGGTCGTCTTGCGAACGGTAACGGTTGCGCCAAGGCCTGTATTCTTCTTCATCTGAATGACAACACCCTTGAACGGCTGGATGCGTTCCTTGCTGCCTTCGAGAACCTTCACGTTAACCGTGATGGTGTCGCCGGTACGAATTGCCGGAATATCCGTTTTCTTGTTTTCGTTCTGAATTGCTTCGATGTTAAGGGACATATTCTGTGACCTCTGTTATTGTGTGCCAAATTTAGTATCTATTTGCAATTTTTCGTAGATGTCCGGGCGTCTTTCTTTAGTTCTTTTTAAAGATTCTGCCGTTCTCCACTCGGAAATTCGCTTATGATGCCCCGAAAGGAGCACCTCAGGGACGGATTTTCCTTCAAAAACCTCTGGTCTGGTATAGACGGGCCAGCCGAGAGGTCCCTGAGCAAAAGAGTCTGTGTCTCCGGATTCCTTGTGACCGAGAGCTCCCGGTAGGAGCCTGACCACTGCATCGGTCAAAAGCATGGCCGGAAGTTCGCCACCGCTTACGACAAAGTCGCCGATGGAAATTTCCATGTCCACGTAATCTTCACGGATACGTTCGTCGATTCCCTTGTAATGACCGCAGACGAGTACCAGGTGGCTTTCTTTCGAAAGGTCCGATACGATCTTGTGGGTCAAAGGGACGCCGTCCGCCGTGAGATAGATGACCTTGCCCCCATCTTCCTTGACGTGCGTGCTTCGGATGGCACGAGCCAGGGGTTCCGGTCGGAGCACCATGCCCGGTTCGCCACCGTAGGGCGAATCGTCTACCTGACCGTATTCGTTCACGGCGAAGTTGCGGAGATAGATCGTGTTGAACGAAAAAAGCTCGTTCTTCTGGGCTCTGCCGATAATGGAATGTTCTAACGGTGCGAACATTTCGGGGAAGATGGTGATGCATTCGATCTTCATCATCCAACCCTCATGTCGAAAAGCTTGGCGAGGAACGCTTCCGAAATTTGTACGGTGCGTTTTTCGCTGTCGATTTCACCGACGCATTCCTTGATCCACGGGGCGAGGATCTCGCTTCCTTTGTATGTAAAACGGAATGCGTTTACACTGGGAAGCTGCTCTACCGAAAGGACGCTCCCGATAACCGATCCGGAGTCTCCGATAATGGAGAAACCTTCGAGGTCCGAGAAGTAATATTTGCCTTCGGGTGCGGGAATCCGTTCTTTCATGGGAACGCCGATGTCCGCATTCACCAAGTTCTGCACGGCTTCCGACGAATCGTAACCCTTGAACTTGAGAATCCAGATATCGTTTGCAACGCGAGCGCTTTCCACTTCGAGAGCGAGAGTCGAAGCTTTTATAAGCGCAAAGACCGTCGTGAACTTTTTACAACGGTTCAAATCGTGCGTCTGGGGTGCACACTTGATTTCGCCCTTGAATCCGTGGGTTCTCATCAAATGGCCAACGACGACCAGGTCTTTTGCGTGAACGTTTTCCATGTTTCAAAAGAAAACCCCGTGCATTTTATGCGGCACAGGGTTCTGCATTCATAGACTTTGGATTAAGCCTGAGCGTCAGCGGCCGGAGCTTCCTTTGCAGCCTTTTCAGCTTCGAGACGAGCCTTAGCCTTCGGACCGAGCTTAGCCTTCTTTTCCTTAGCAGCACGCGGAGTAGCGTTCTTGCCTTCGATGGAACGGCCAGCCTTGAGTTCGTGGAAGAGGTCCATGATGCCGACCTTCTTGAGGAGGGAAGCGACGGTATCAGACGGCTGAGCACCAGTCTTGAGCCACTTGAGAACCTTTTCCTGATCGAAAGCGATCACCGGCTGCTTGTGGTTCGGATCGTAGAAACCGACCTGTTCGATGAAACTATCGTTACGAGCCTTACGGTTGTCGATGACGACTGCACGATAGACGGAGTGGTGACGCTTGCCAAAACGGGCGAGACGGATAACTGTAGACATTAAAAGTACCTCTTGTTGAGTTCGGGACCAAATATAGAAAGAAATTCAAAAAATCCGTCATTTGATAACAAATTAATTTAAAAAAGTTTAAAATTGGCGTTTTTTGACGAATTTTTAAGCTTTTTTACGGTCCTTCCAAACTTCGGTATGGAAAAGTTGACCCTGGGAAACGCCGTATTTCTCTTCGGCGCCAATCAGTTTGGCCGCGGTCGCAAGCGAAAGCTTGCCACGGATCGCTTGTGCGTAAAGGCGGGTCTTGTCGGCGACTTCGTTTGCGCTTTCTTCGAGCATTTCAAGGCGGAACTTGCGCACGCCGAGCTTTTTGAAGGCCGGGACAAGGTTCAGCGCGGACTGCGGGCGTTCCAGGTATAGCGTGTTGCGGCATTCCGCATCGGGAACGAGCGAGTGCAAGGCTCCTTTGTGATCGAGAATGTCGATATGATGCTTGGAACAAATCTGTTTGCAGTAGGGGAACCGTTCGGCGCTAGTCAGGTTTGCCGCGTATAGGCAATGCTCCATGTAGAAGGCGGGCAAATGCTCAAAGACCGAGACTTCAAAGTGAGCGCCGCCGAAGTTTTCCAAAAGCTTTTCTGTGCCGATCGCATTCAGGTCAAGCGACGGATGCAAGGAGCGCAGGCCCTGTGAAAGGAACCATTCCGCAGAAAGGATGTTCGAAACGTTCAGGCTGTAATCGCCTTCGAGCGGAATTCCGGAATCTTGCAAATAAACGAGGGCGCCTGGATTTCGCACCAGAATAAAGTCCGGCTTGAGATCGACGAGCTTTTTCAAGTTCTGCGTTTCGCCCTCTTTTAAAACGCGAATCGTGGCGACGCCCGCCTGAAACCCGAGTTCGCGAACGCGTTCCATCGGCTTCTTGTAATCCACGCCCCAGTCAAGGTCCAAGATTACTCGGTCAATGTCCAAGCCTTGGAGCATTTCAAGCTGCTTCGGGTTGCGGACGAGAACCGTAATCTGCTCCGATTCTTCTGCAGAATTTTGATATGCGGAACGGGCGTTTGCGATCAGAGCCCTGCCGCGTTCTGCCGAGGCTTCGGACGGGTGGCTTTCAAAACGTGCGTTGTCGAGAGCTTCGACTGCCGCCTTGCGTAAATTGCGCACTTCCTTGTCGATTACAAAAGCGTCGCTTGGAATGTCTTCGCGTATTTCGTTTGCAAAGTAAGCGGTGCCGGTAAGAGCCGAAAGTTCTTTTTGGATGCGTGCCGAATTGTCGCGCGGAGTCTTGGCGCGTTCTAGAGTCTTTTCGGATTGGACTTGGACTTTGTGCCCGTCCGAGTCTTGGATTTCCAAAGAAAGCGGTTCGCCATAGTTTGCGAACAGGCGCATTTTCACGGGGAACTTGAGTTCGTTTTTTCGTTCGGCAAAAGTCCTGTGTAAACGTTTTTCCATCGCCGGGGAATCGTTGCGGAAGGCGCTCATGCCCGGATGTACACGGCGAAAATCAAAGATGTTCCCGAATTCGAGAAGGGTCTTGTCGCCGTTAAACTTGTAACTGAAAAGACGGCTGCCTGCGGAGTTTTCTTCGCCCGGATCTTCAAAAAGAATTCCGTCGCCCGCTTCCAAAGGATGGCGGCCTTCCACGAGGACGCTCTTGCGGTCTACACGGATGACCTTTCCCAAGTACATGCCGTGGTGATTTGAAAAGGTACCGTTGACTAGGGTCTGCTGATTCACGCCGCGGAGCCAGCCCGCATGCAAGCCTCTCGAAAAGAGCACTTCCAAAGGCTCGCGATTCTTTTCGCTCACGGAACCCTTGTCGAGTTTTTCTCGGAAAGCGATGGTCGTTGCCGCCACGTATTCCGGACTCTTCAAGCGGCCTTCGATTTTAAACGATTTGACTCCGATCTTTTTTAATTCATCGAGTTCATCGATTGCGGAAAGGTCGCGCGGGCTGAACAGATAGCGCTTGCCGTGCAAATCGAAAGGCTTTCCGTCCACAAGCATCTTGTACGGAAGGCGACAGCTCTGGGCGCACTGCCCACGGTTCGCGGAACGCCCACCGATATTTTCACTGGTAAGGCATTGCCCGCTGAACGAAACGCAAAGCGCTCCATGTACAAAAACTTCGAGTTCAAGCGGAGTCCGGCTCGCCACGTTCTGAATGTCTTCAAGCGACATTTCGCGGGCGAGAACGGCTCTTGTGCAGCCAAGACGTTCCGCCATTTGGACGCCTTCCGCTGAAGCGATCGTCATCTGCGTCGAAGCGTGAATTTCGACTCCCGGCGCGACCGCCTTAAAAAGGCGCATCAGGCCCACATCCTGAATAATCATAGCATCCGGTTCAAGGGCCGCGATATTTTCAATAAATTCCGGCAGGGAATCAATTTCGTCTTCAAAAACCAGAATATTCATTGCGAGAAAGGTGCGCACATGGCGGATTCTCGCATAGCGGATCATCTCCCGAACGTCTTCGAAGGAAAAGTCCAGGGATCTTCCGCGGGCATTCCAGTGCGGAACGCCAAAATAAACGGCGTTAGCGCCGTTTTCCACGGCGGCGAAGAACATTTCCTTGTTGCCCACGGGGAGCATGAGTTCGAATTTTTGGGAGGCATCCATTGGTTAATAATTTAGAAAATGTTCTTAAGTATTACCATTCATCGGAAAATAGTGTTTTTTGATTTTAAATAATTTTAAATTAATCCAATCAAATTCGTCTACAAGGTGTTTTGTGTCTGTTTGGTTCCGTGGTTTGGCTAAAGTTTTCCCCATTTGCGCGATTTTCGCGTCCGTTGTGCTTGCGAATACGGATTCTTCGGCCATGGAAGCGTCTGCACCCGATACCTCGTTTCGAGTCAAAATGGAACATTCCCTGATGTTCATTGGGACGATCTTGCCGCACCGTTCGCTCCGAAATTCGGAATCGTTGCATGATTGGCCGTTTTTTGCCTTTGCGTCTCCGCTCGGGTGGAATTCGAGCCTGAAAATGGAAAAGGATGTAGGAAGCCTTGTAACAGTAAAAGGGATGACCGGATTGGGATTGACTCTGTTCGGTGTAGGGTTCCGTGCCGATGCGACGGTCGCTCTTTTGCGCCTGCTTGAACTCGGCGTGGAGGGAAGCGTCGGTTCTGCGGTCAATTTTGGATCCTACGCGACCTTTATGGGGGTATATGACCCGGATAAACAGGAGTTTTCTCCGGATCTGTTTTTAACGGAATTTTCGTATGGCGTCAAATATCACGCAGGGATGACGCTCCCGCTCATGCTTGTGCTCCCGAAATCGGAATGGACGAGAATTTTACTCCGCCCGACTGCAGAACTCACGTATTCTGCCTATACGGGTGCAGAAGATGGGGAAGTCTGGAAAGCGGGGAGCGGGAACTATGTGAACGGCTTCCATTACCGTTGGGGTGGAACCTTGATGTATATGCTTCCGTTTAAGCATGTTCCGATGGCGATGTTTGCCGCAAACGTCAGCGGATTTTTGCACGAATCGGATTTTGATGCGGTATACGAGCCTTATGATCCCACGTTCAAAACCATAACGTTGACCCCGATGTTATCGATCAAATTCGACGATAAGTGGGGCGGCATGCTCATGGGGAATTTTTCTAGGGACCGCAAGTATCGGCATTACCACTTTGAAAGCGGAACGGAACTTTCGCAGGAACGCATCGGTACGGAATGGGGCCTTAAGGCGGTCATGATGACTTTAAGTCGCAAATTTTAACGAAAATCGCGTGTAACCATAAATTTGGTTTAAGAATCGGGTGCAAAAAACTAGTTTATACGCGGTTCATTATAGTTTAAGAGGATTTTATGCGCAAAGCCCTTTTCGCTCTTTCTGCCCTGTCGCTTGCCGCTGCTTTGGTTAGTTGTGGTGATTCTTCGACTTCTGCTTCGGAAGACCCGATTTCAAGTTCTAGCGAAGCAATCGGAACGGTTTCGAGCGGATCGGAAGTTTTGCTTTCGAGCGCGGCAACCGAGATTACTTCCAGTGCTTCGACCGAAGTTTCGAGCGCATCGGTGGAATCCTCCGCTTCGACTTCGACGCCTCTTGCAGTTAGCCCGGATGAAGACGGCTTTTACGCAATCGCGGATATTTACAAGGCGGCTCCTGCAACGAGCAAGATAGCCTTTATCATTCGCCATGCGGAACGTGAAGATAGCCTGGGACAGCTTTCCAATTTGACGGAAGTCGGCGTAGAACAGGCGAAGGCTTTGGGCGCAACGCTTGCAAGCGAAGAAAGCTTCTATTACGGATCCACGGACTATGTGCGCACCCGTGCAACGGCAGAGTACATCGCAGAAGGCCGTGGGGAAGTCGCGACGGTCGATACCCTCGATGAAATTTTGGACGGAAACTACTTTATCGCGGTTCCGTCGGATTCTTTTGATGCGTATACGAGCACCCATGGGGGCAGCTGGACTTTCATTTCGAGATGGGCGTACAACGATACCGTTGCGAACCCGACGGTGAACGCGAATTTGAAACAGGCTTATGCGACCTATTTCTACGATCTTTTTGAACGCAAGGACCAGTTCGTTTCGGAAAATATTGTAGCCAACATTCCGAACTGGAAGCGAGTCAGCTTCCTCATTACGCACGACGTTCTGGTGGCCTCGCTGATTATTGCCGTTTCGAACCGCACGATCGATTTGCAGTTCTTCGCTTCTCGCCGCTGGGCAAATTACCTTTCGGGAATTGCCGTTGTGGTGGATGAAGAAGGCGGCGTGTTGGTTTACCCGGTACGCGGTGCCGACGTCGGTTACATGTATCCGTAGAATGTTATATGGATGGGCATGAAAACGATTGCCCATTTTTTAGCCGGTTTTGGCTTTTTCTTTGGGGAAAATCTTTGGAATCAAAACGGGACTTTTGGCCGGTGTGATTCTTGTGGGGACATGCCCGGGAGGAACTTCGAGCAATGTCATCACCTACATGAGCAAGGGAAACGTGGCCCTTTCGGTGGGAATGACCAGCGTGAATACGCTGGGCTTTGTGTGAACAAGTTTGCAAAAAAGTTCGTGGCGAAGGTAATCGATATATTGCCGGTTGTTTCGGTGATTGCGATATGCCTGACTGTTTCGACTGTGGTTTCGCACAATGCGGAAAAAATTTTAACGACGGGAGCGATTGTTTTTGTCGTCGTCATTTTACACAACCTTTTAGGCTATGCCTGCGGATTTGGCCTTGGTAAAGTTTTGAAAATGGACATGCCGAAGACGAAGGCCTTGACGGTGGAAATCGGCATGCAGAATTCTGGACTTGCGACATCGCTTGCAAATACAGCGTTCCCGAGCCTTGCCATGGCGACGGTTTTTGACGCAATCTTTTCCGTTTGGCATAATATTTCGGGTGCGATTCTCGCTAACATTTTGCGGAACAGGGAATAGGCGAAGACGCTGTTGCGGTGGGGGAAAATAAAAGAGAGCGACGCTTGCGCGCCGCTCTAAATGTTTTCACAACGGACTAATCCTTATTGTTGTAAATGCTATTGCAAAGCTAAAAAATCTGTTTCAATTCACGCACCCGTGAAGGGTGCGATTCCACTGGTGAAGTGCCACCATTTGGCCACGGAGTTTCAATTCACGCACCCGTGAAGGGTGCGATCTGTTCGCTAAAATGTTTCCTTACGGAAAAAAGTTTCAATTCACGCACCCGTGAAGGGTGCGATGGTAGTCCAGATACTTTTCATCGCAAGTGGTTGTTTCAATTCACGCACCCGTGAAGGGTGCGATAATTCGGGCATACTGTAAACACGCCCGTTCACGTTTCAATTCACGCACCCGTGAAGGGTGCGATGTGCGTCACCTGTCTTCTTCGGCTTCTGCGGTGTTTCAATTCACGCACCCGTGAAGGGTGCGATGTCTTCCCCAAATACTTCGGCAGGAATTGACGGTTTCAATTCACGCACCCGTGAAGGGTGCGATACCTTGATATGAGCAAGTCCGTAGCCGAAGTGGTTTCAATTCACGCACCCGTGAAGGGTGCGATGTCAAAGATAATTTTCCGCTTAAGATAAACAGGTTTCAATTCACGCACCCGTGAAGGGTGCGATAATGCAGATCTCGCAACACTTCCCAATATTCATGTTTCAATTCACGCACCCGTGAAGGGTGCGATAAGAGTCTTCGGGGCTAAAGACACGTTTACGCGTTTCAATTCACGCACCCGTGAAGGGTGCGATACATCCTAGACGAAATGACGGATTTCATCGTTGGTTCAATTCACGCACCCGTGAAGGGTGCGATTTTACACGATTAACGGCGAGTAAGGCGGAACAGTTTCAATTCACGCACCCGTGAAGGGTGCGATGTTAATTGCTTATGTCCTAACTATAGCTTCATGTTTCAATTCACGCACCCGTGAAGGGTGCGATAAGAGTCTTCGGGGCTAAAGACACGTTTACGCGTTTCAATTCACGCACCCGTGAAGGGTGC
>NZ_JALFIA010000037.1:0-14536 GCF_022776125.1 Hallerella sp.
GACAGGGACGAAGTCCTCAAGATCAGCACGGAATCTGGCGGAGAAGGTTACAGGAAGTATTTGACGCGTGGACGCATCTGCGAATGGGCTCGTACTAAAGCGGAGCACGCTGGGGGATGCCACCGCAAAAAGGAGAGAGTCGATCTTTGGAGACGACAGTTTCATGCCGAAGCACGCGAACTTGGACGATGGCGACGTTCGTCTTTCACAAGGACGGCACGACGCACAGGGCGAGGATCGCTTCGTATGTTGAAACCAAGACATCCGGAAGGGACTTGCAACGGCAAAATAAAAGTCTAGACCGTACAAATTCTAGGGCCTAGGCGTTTTCGACGATTTACCCGGACACTAATACAAAAAAACGTTTCATAAACTTATATTGTATAAACCTAAAGGAGTGTGTTCATGAAACTCAAAACTTTACCCCTAACCGTTTTTGCTGTGGCTGCCTTGATTACCTCAGCCCATGCAACCCCTACCGTTTACGAAGCCGAAGAACAATCTGGTGTAGACACATCCGCCATTACTTCAGACGCCACCTATTCTTATTCTGGTGGAAAATACGTCCAAGTCAGCAAAGCCATGACATTTACTGTCCAAGTAGACGAAACGGCCATGTACGACATCGCCACCCAGGTACTCATTCACCAGTATGATTGGACAACTTCCGTCATTCTCGTGAATGGCGTTGAAGCAGGTTCCATGCTGACCACCCCGCGCACCTGCGACTCCGTATATACCATCACCGCATCTGCAAAAATGAAGGCCGGAGAAAATACGATTACAGTTGGCAACGGAGCCATCGGCGTTGACTATGTTTCCGTCGAACGTCACCCAGACCCTGTATTCAATATTTCATCTACGCCAGTCACCCCAGGCGCCACAGAAGCCGCATACAAAGTCCTGGATTTTCTGAAGGACAACTTTGGAACCAAGACCATCAGCGGCATGATGATCAGCGATCAAGTTTTCAATTATGACTACGGCAATATGAAGCTGTTGAAAGCCGGCGAATGCACTCCAGCAGATTCCTGCAAATACAGCGATGCAGAAGTCGCTTGGACCGGTCAAACAGACATTGCCGAATTTTATAACCGTAGCGGCCATTATCCCGCCATCGGCGGTTTCGACATGCTCTTTGCAGCAGGCGGTCGCCACGAAGAAGGCTGGTTTAAGGGCTACACCGAAAACAACCTCGTCATGACCGAAGAACTGTGGAACAAGGGCGGCATCCCGACATTCACATGGCACTGGAAGGTCGGCGAAGACACCATTTTCTACACCCAGGCAAACGGTTACAAGAATGCAGGTTGCACGGAAGGCGTCACAAAGACAGCCGACAACAACACTTGCTTCAATTACACGCTTGCATTCACCGACAGCACCTGTAAAGAAATCAACACTTCTTCCGAAGTCTACCAGAATATCGTCAACGACGTGGATATCGTTTCTAACTATTTCCTGCAACTGCAAGAAAAAGACATCGCCGTTGTATGGCGTCCGCTCCACGAAGCAAGCGGCGGATGGTTCTGGTGGGGCGTCGCCAGCGCAGAATGCTACGTCCAGCTTTACCGTTTAGTCTTTGACCGCATGGTGAATACGAATGGCGTAAAAAATTTGCTCTGGGTCTGGAACATCAACACGGATCCGACTTATGGTTACGATTACAGCGCTCTCAACGGGGCATGGTATCCAGGCGACGAATATGTCGACATTGTCGCAGTCGATATTTACGATCCCCTACTCAACCACAACTCTGGTGCCAATTATTACAACAAGATCATTAGCGAAGTCGGAACAAACAAATTAATTGCGTTGAGTGAAAACGGTGCAATTCCAGACATCGATAGCATTGCTGAAGACAAGGCTTATTGGAGCTATTGGATGACCTGGAGCCAAACCTGGAGCGGAAACTTCCTCGACAAGACGCCTACCGACATGTGGAAAAAGAATTTGGACGACGAACGCATTATCGCGCTTGACGACATGCCGGGTTGGGCAGATTATAACGTCAGCATTTCCCCGGCAAGCAAAGTCCGCAGCTCTGCAGTCACGCTTTCGCAGCAAGGACGTTCCTTGCAGCTCACAGTCCCGTCCCGTTCGAACGCAAGCCTCTTCTCGTTGCAAGGAAAGCTCGTGCAGAACATCGGCACGAACCTTTCTGCCGGAACGCACACAGTCCAGCTTTCTAAAATTCCGCAAGGCGTTTACATTGTCCGCGTAAACGGTGCAAACTTTAGCGCTACTCAAAAGATTCTCATCCGCTAAGCAAAACACCCAAGTTTTAACAGAAAAGGCTCCCTCGCGGGAGCCTTTTGCTTTTACAGTAAACTGCACGCTTCGCAAACGAAAGCCGCCGCGAGCCGAGTGGAGAGGCGAATGCCTTGCGCGACCTGTGCAGTAGAGTCCCGCTTTGAACAAAAGTTTTTCTTTCAAAACAAGAACCTTTCAGTCGCGAATGGCGTCCGAATCGGAACGAGCTCAGCGTTCTCGGAGGCGCATGAGCGAAGCGAATGAAAGCCGACTGGTCTAAGCTCTTGATCGCTGAGCGAGCAAAGCGAGCCGAGTGGAGAGTCGGATGCCTTGCGCGACCTGCGCGGTAGAGTCCCGCTTTGAACTAGAACTTTAGATCATCGTCGCACTGAAGGTCGCATTGCAAACGACCTGATCACCACAGCGAATTTCGCCCGTAAAGAACAAAATACCGCGACGCATCTTATCGAGCGAAACACGCACATCGAGAGTATCACCTGGACGCACCGGACGACGGAAACGGCAAGCATCCACGCCCATAAACGCCGGGCGCTTCCCCGCGCATTCCGTCTCGTAGCGAAGACCGGCAAGAATCGCACCTGCCTGAGCCATCGTCTCAATCTGGATCACGCCAGGCATCACCGGTTCTCCCGGGAAATGTCCCTGAAAGAACGGTTCGTTAAAAGACACATTCTTTTGAGCCACAATCGTCGGCACTTCCGCCTCAAGATCCATCGAAAGGACCTGGTCAATATACAGGAACGGATAGCGATGCGGCAAGATCTGAAGAATCGCCGCATAATCGTAAAGAACGCCCGGCTTAGTCGACTTGGGGAGTGTATCTGTAAGCATATTCTAGAATCCTCTCTAGCAATTTGCGGTGGGCAAGATGCCCACCATTGTGAATCCTAATTCGTAATCTAGGTAAAAAAGGCGCTGGAAGGGCAATATCCCCAATCAAATCGAGGATTTTATGCATCACCGGTTCATTCGGCATCCGGAACTTTTCTCCAGCCACCACTGAAGTCTTGCCATTTTCTTCGCAAAGCAAAAGTCCACAACTGCCATCGACACCGGCAAGAAGCCCTTCGGCACGAGCCTTTTCAAAATCATCTTCAAAAATAAAAGTGCGCGCCGGGAAAAGCTTCACCAGGTCTTCCGCTTCATAGATTTCCACATAAGCATCATCCGCATAGGAACCATGTGAAATCGAATATTCTATTTCCAAGGAATCCGCCGGGCTCACTTCCATAAAGCCGTAGCCCCAGTCAAAACGTTCGCGGATCGGAGCGTCATAAAATACAAGATCCTGCGGAAGCCCAGCAATCTTTCGAACCGCTTCATACCACGGATACGCACTTCCATCCAAAATCGGAAGTTCCTTTGACAGCGCCCGAATTTCAAAGTACGACTGCGGATACATCAAAAGGACTGGCGTCAAATGTTCAAAAGTCGCAAGCGAAGAATCCGCATTTTTACGGAGACCGGTCGAACGTTCCGAAAAGAATTCCAAACGTTTGAACGAATCCAAATCCACCGTCGTCCAAAGGCTTTCGCCCGAACTGGCAAACCATTCCATTTTCGGATGGCGTGCACGGTCGCACAGGATTTTTACAGCGGCACATTCACTCGACAAGGAAGGTCCCTGCACTTCCGTTTCAAAGATTGTCTTTTTCATTTGTGCAAAGTCCCCTGCAGCGGATCGATTCCGTAGAGCATAAAGGCCGCAATCTGATGCGGATGGTGAATTTCCCCGGAACGCATTTTTTCGATGACCGTTTCCGTCGAATACAAGAGCGTTTCTATTTCTTCGCCCATATCAAAATGCGTATTACCCTGCGGTTCGACACCCGTCGCACGCACCACAAAAAAACGTCCTCGGTGACGGTCCGGATTCATCGGAAGTTCTGCAAGATATTCAAACTTCCCACCTGCATAAGCACATTCTTCTTGCAATTCACGCTTGGCCGCTTCAAGCGGAGACTCTCCCGCATCCACAATTCCTGCCGGGAATTCTAACGCTATCTTTCCTGTGCCGTGGCGGTACTGATGTTCCATAATCCATGCGCCATTTTTCGTCTGCGCAAGGATCAGCACCCAGTCCGGTTGCCAGAGCGTATAAAAATCCGGGATGACTTTTCCATTCGGAAGTTCACAGACTTCCTCTTCGACTTTCAAAAAACGCGTATCGAGCAGCGACTTTGAAGAAATCGTTTTCCAAGACTTCAAATTTTTAGGCATCCAACTTCAACCGGTTAGAACGTGGAATACGGATCGAAAAGCGAATCATCAAAGCGGATATTTGTGTATGTATAATGGAATTCCTTTTCAAGAAGGTACAGGGCAAGTTCCTTCGTCGACCATTCCTTCTTCATCCCGATACTTTCAAGGCCCTTTGTCACAAGCGGGAGCGTCGCCTTCACATTGAGCTTCCAGCTGATATCGTCCCACGCAAAGATGATGACCGGAACCTTCGGGCTCGTCGCAAGGCCTACACTGCCGCGGTCCTTTTTGATTTCGAACGGTCCAAGCTTCAAATTCGTCATACGGCGGATCACGCCTTGCTTACCCGCCAAAAGCGAGAGCATGCGGTAATCTTTGTTCATATTCGGATCCCAGGCACGTTCCCGGTCATAAATGCGGTAAACCAAAACGGCGAGCATTTCACCGAGCGGTAACTGTTCCACCTGTTCCGCAGGCATTTCCTTTGCATAGCGCTGAAGCGTATCGGCAAAGAACACAGACGTATCCGTCAAAAACACGAGAAGCGATTCCGGGGGAACATTCGCTTCCACCTTTGCGATAAAGTCCGCATAGGTCTGTTCCAGCATGAGCTGCTTCTGTTCCGTCGTCTGCTCGTAAGTCACAGCGTCGGACGTCTGAGCGGCTGTATGGCCAACACATGCGGAAAGCAGGGCAAGAGAGAGCGTGCAAAGAACAAAAACGAGCTTCTTTGCGCCGAATGTTATATTTTTCTTGTGATGCATCGCGATACCTATTTACAAATGCCGTTAAACGAACTCCTCCGAGCCTGCAAAGTTTCGGGTTTCCAAGGAGGCGGCCCAGGCGGACAATTCCGCAACAAGACGAATTCCGGAGTCGATCTTCGGCTATCCGTCTTTAATTTAGCAATCAAATCCTGTGAAAGCCGGAGCGCAAACGAGAACAAGGTGCATGCGCTGCACCGATTGAGGCTCGCCATCGCTCTGAACGTGCGAGAAGCTCCCAAAGACCCGAGCGTTCTCAAGTTTCCCGGCAGCATGGGACACATTCAGCCGTCTAACGCCGCCTATCCGCAGTTTATTGCGGACGTTTTGGACTTTGTCGCCGCCAACGGAGGCGACACCAAGGAAGCGGCTAGAGCCTTTGACCTTACACCCTCAGCACTCACCAAAATTCTCCATGCCGACAAAGCGATTCTCGCCAAGATCCAGGAACTCCGTCGAGCAGGGGGAAAGCCGGATCTAAGAAGATAGCCGCATTTTAAGGACAGATAAAATGAAGTTCAAGCATTACATACAAATTCTCTTTCTCGCCATTCTCGCCAGCATCGGATTTGCAAGTGCAAAGACCGCCGCCTGGATTACCCTCGAAGGTGACGTCGACCCCGGTATGTACGATTACACCGCCCGCGCGATCGGCGAAGCTGTGCAAAAGAATCCCGATTACATCATCTTCGACATCAACACGTTCGGCGGACGCCTCGACGCAGCCTTCGACATCGTCGACACGATCATGGGAATCCGCGAAGCCAAAACGGTCGCCTTCGTCTCCAAAAAAGCGATTAGCGCAGGCGCCCTCATAGCCCTTTCAAGCAAAGAGCTTTACATGCTCCCCGGCACGACCATCGGTGACTGCGCCCCTATCGTGCAGAACAGCGACGGCACTCCGCAAATCATCGGCGAAAAAATACAGTCACCACTCCGCGCCAAGTTCCGGAACCTCGCCCAAAAGAACGGCTACCCGGAGCTGCTTTCGACCGCTATGGTTTCGCCCGATCTTTCCGTATACGAACTTACGCACAAAGATTCGACCATCGCCGTGGACGCGGCCAAATACGCCAAATGGAGCAAAGAAGACAAAGACTTCTGGGGAACGCCCAAGGTTCTCGTAGACTCCGGCGAGCTTTTGACCATGACCGATGAAGAAGCCGTCGCTCTGCACTTTTCCAAAGGCACTCCGCAAAACCGCGCCGAATTTGAAAAGACGCTTTCGATTGAACAAGTTCACGAAATCGAAATTACCTGGGGTGAACGTTTTGTGCGCTTCATCGCGGGCATTTCCGGCATCCTTTTGATTCTCGGATTCGGAGCCCTGTACATTGAATTCAAAACTCCGGGATTCGGCATTTTCGGCATCATTGGCATTGTGCTACTCGCAACCGTATTCCTAGGGCAGTACGCCAACCACATCGGCGAATATCTGCCGCTGATCCTGCTTGTGGTAGGCATTCTTCTGTTTGTTGTCGAAATCTTGATTTTACCGGGAACCTTTATTTTCGGCATTTCGGGCATCGTGTGCATGGGGCTTGCGATTGCGTTTACGTTCGACTTTAGCCAACTGCCGTCGTTCATGCCGGGAGTAGAAGAAGCCGAGCCGTCGCTCATGCCGATTATTTTGTACGTCACCGGGTGCGCTTTGATTGCGGCCATCTTCCCCATCGCTGCCTCCAAATATTTGATTCCGCTTTTACCGGAAGGCTGGACGCCGATGCTCAAAACGGATCTGGAAGAAGCGAAGTCCCCGACCGAAGACATCGTCGCCATCGAAGTCGGCGAAATCGGCAAGGCAGAAACGCCTCTCCGTCCGGTCGGCCACGCACGTTTCAAGAACAAGTCCTTTGATGTACAGACCAAGGGAGAAATGATAAACGCAGGCGAAACCGTCTGCGTTACCGAAATCATCGATGGAAGAATTTGGGTCGAAAAATCAGAACGACTTTCCGTATCCTAAGACTTCGCGGACCTTGTCCATGTGTTCTCGGGCGATCGGGCGAGCCTTTTCCGCACCCGCGTGAAGGATCTCGTCAATACGGTCCGGATGGGCCATCAAATCGTTGTACTTTTCACGGGCTTCGCCGAACGTACGTTCAAGAACACGCTGCAGTTCGCCCTTTGCATAGCCCCAACCCATGCCGCCAGCACGGTAGGTTTCAGCGAGAGCTGCCGTTTCTTCCGGTGTTGCAAAAAGCTTGAACAAATTAAACACGTTGCAAGTGTCCGGATCCTTTGCAGCTTCCAGCGGAAGGCTGTTCGTCACGATCTTGTTCACCTTTTTCTTGCGAGCCTTTTCATCGAGGAAAAGTTCAATCGTGTTGTCGTAAGATTTGCTCATTTTGCGTCCGTCGAGGCCAGGAATCACATCCGTCGTTTCCTGAATAAGAGGTTCCGGGACCACGAAAACGTCCTTGCCCATCTGCTTGTTGAAACGGATGGCGACGTCACGGGCGAATTCCACGTGCTGCTTTTGATCTTTACCGACAGGAACCACATCTGCGTTAAACATCAAGATATCGGCGTCCATCAGGCACGGATAGCAATAAAGTCCCATGTTCACGTTCGTATCGAGATCTTCGCCGTTTGCGCGGTTCGCTTCGACCTTTGCCTTGTAAGCGTGGGCGCGATTCATGAATCCCTTCGGAGTGAAGCAACTCAAAGCCCAGCTCAATTCAAAGATTTCTGGAATATCGCTCTGCTTGTAGAAAAGGCCCTTTTCCGGATCGAGACCGCAGGCAAGCCATGTTGCTGCGACCTTGTGAATGTTGTCTGCCATTTCCTTTCCGTCATGCACAGTGGTCAAAGCATGATAGTCTGCAATGAAGTAGACTGTATCGTAATCTTTAGCGAGTTCAAGGGCCGGGCGGATTGCACCCAGATAATTGCCGAGATGCGGCGTTCCAGTAGGCTTAATGCCGGTAAGAGAAATCTTTTTCATATCCGCAAATTTAGAAAAGCGGAGCAATTCTGTTAGGGAATGGAATCGAAAAGGGTGGAATCATAAGTATCCACATCGCCGGCGTCCATTTTCATCATGTTCTAAGTCTTTTCGTTGCGACCTTTTTCCGCCGCCATCTTTTCGCTGTCCCCGGAAGACGTCTGGAACAAGGTTTGATTTTCAAGGCTTTCGTAAACTGACGAATTTTTGAGTCCCGAAAGCAAACTGCATCCACAAAACCCCAAAGCAATCACTTGCCCAAAAAGCCAAACCCGTTTCATGCACGCAAATATAAAAAGTACAACACTCAACGTACTTCCAGATAGGCATCCAATTCACCATCCAAAAGATTCCGGAAAGAGTAGACAAAAAGAACGCTCGCAATTGTATCCAAAATTTTTCATCTCATTTTCCCCGCTATCTTCGTCTTATAAAGTGTATGAAACAAGAAAAGCCAATAAAACAGAAACGCAAGAATCCGATTCCGGAACAGTTACAGGGTCAAATCTACATGGACCCTAAATATGACACCGCTTTCAAGGAACTCTTCGATAGCAAAGAGGCTCTCAAAGATTTTTTGGACGGAGTTCTCGAATTAGAAGGCGACGAGAAAATCAAGAATCTCTCCTTTTCTTTCGACAAGACCATATCCATGTATTCCGCCCAAAGCAAAAAAGTTATCCTAGACATTTTTGCAACAACAGGAAGCGGGCGCTTTCTAGACATCGAAATGCAGAAAGCGGAACACGATTATTTGATTGATAGAGCCGTTTTATACAAGGCATTTCTCATCATCAAAGGAAAACAGGAAATGGACCGTTCCGAAGAATTTTTAGCACTTCCCAAAGATGCTCGCAAAAGCAAGCGCTACGAGCTTCCCGAGACAATATCCATATGGATCTGTGACTTCGACCTTCCGGCTTCCAAAGGAGAGTACATAGACGAATGGGCTCTCTATAATCGCAACTCTTTGAAATCCGGCAACCTAACACCTATCTTTAATAAAAATAGGTATATTATGATTAGTCTCCCCAACTTCAAAAAATCTATTGGCGAAGTCAATGGGACCATGGACGCCTGGCTATATTTGCTAAATCATGCCGGTGATGGCAAAGAACTACCTCGATTCGGCAATAAAGTCCTTGGGAGCGCCCTAGAACGGATAAGAATTGAAAACGCAAACGATGAACTTTTAACAAGGCAGGCTAAAGATATGATCACACAAGATGAAATCGATACACGGCTTGCCGGTGGAATGATTCGCGCCAAAGCACAGGGACTTGCGGAAGGACGCGCAGAAGGGCTTGCGGAAGGACGCGCACAAAGCCTTAGCGAAGCCCTCGATATTCTACAAGGCATGAATTTGCCCCCAGAGCAAATCTCCATTTTTAAGGCCAAACTGGAAGCCAAACAGCCCTAATCGAAAAAAATCACCGTAGAAAAGCCTCCCTTTCGGGAGGCTTTCTTTTCCCTAGTAAGAAATCCAATAGACAATCTGTCATCAATTTTAAGTATTCGGGGATCTAGAACCTACGGAGGTTCTAGCTCAACTTGTACTTGCGATGCAAATTGTGATAACTTGAACACAGCTACATATAATAATTGGGAAAGCAGCCCTTCTTATTGTTTCTATCGAACATCAAAACCAAGTTACATCAATTCTTCGGGTGCATGCGTAATAAAGGTCAATGGAGTAGCGATTTCAGTCGGCCTTGTAAAAGACTATGCTGATGCTTCGGAATACTACATTGAACTAACAGGGTCAAGTTGTTGGGCAAATATTCCGTAGCCTTTTTTAGCTGTAATCCGCCCCATCCGATCTAACCTGTTCCACAGATTGGTAAGAATGGAGATAATGAAAAAGTCCCTAAATGTCCTGGGGCTTTGATTGTTTAAGGGTAAAGGGAAGGCTCCCCTTGAGTGGGGTGCCTATACGCTTTTTAAAGTAATGCTACCAGTTATTGAATTTCCATTTTATCTTCTTTTCTGGCTGTAAATACACAGTACAGGGGCCGCCAACATCGACACTTTTCCAATCTTTACAAGGATGGGAAATAGATGTCGTTGTTCCATCACACTTCATAATATTGACCGTAACCGGAGTTTCCGGAGCCCACCAACATCCAATCTGAACGCTTGATGCACCATCCATTGTGTACTTGGTACACGAATTGGCGTTATCTTCACGTTCGGTCTCTTTCGCTATTGCGGTAGAGTTCCCTGCATTACAGGGGAAGCTAGAACCTGCGGTAAACTCCACACTGCAAGCGTGTGTAACATCGCCTACAGAATTAGTAAGGCGAACAGTATACGATTTGCTTGTTCCGTCTGTCGTTACAGTATTATCCGTAAAGGAAGGCAAAGCTCCACTTGTATAGCTATTACCGCTAACACTGATATCGTTATCACCTGTAATCGTATAATAACAATAACTACCGCCCTCATCACAACCTGTAACATCGCCTAAGCTAAGGGATACATTGTTCGAGGCTCCAATTGTAGCCCTAGCAGAGGAAGGGCATGCAAATGTCGGAGCGACTCTCTCCACCGTAACCGTCTGAGAACAGGAATCCGTTCCGTATTCCCCACTAGTCACGCCATAAGTATATGTATAGGTTCCCACAGCGGTCGGAGTCACACTATAAGAGGACTGACAAGCTGGTGGAGAAGAAAGTCCGCTTCCATCGTTTGGATCCGCCGTAAATGTAGACCAATAGCAGTTACCGGGGTATGTCGTAGTAAACGTGAAATTTTCGCCCAAGCCAATAGTTGTAGAATTTACTGAACAGCCTACAGGTTCAGCTACCGTAATCGTATGAGAGCAGATAACCGCGTTATTATACATCACATGGAATGTATAACTCCCTTCCGACAGTTTTCCCAAAGAGGCAAGATTCGAAACATTCTGCCAGTTAGAGATCGAATCTTCGCCTAATGACGTAGAACCGTTATACACATTGACTATATAAGTTTTGTCTTCAGATACATTATTTTTTCCTATAAAATACAGGTCATTCGTCGTATAGAATTCATCGCCTCCGCTAATGTCATAGTTATGGGTGGAAATTCCGCACGTGATAGCTAGACTCTTTACACTTGAGCTCGATTCCACCGTAGCCGAAGAGCTCGAATTTTCAGAACTAGAGCTCGAATTAGGCGTTTCCACTTCCAGTTCCGCCTGGCACGTATTCGAAGTCTGTCCACCATACGAAAGCGTCAGCGCATAGGAATATGTTCCCGCAGCTGTCGGCGGAGTCAACGAATTGTTCGCAAAGTTCGTCGTGTTTGTCGAGCCAGACACCGTCTTATTCGAAATCACATTTCCCAAATTGTCCGTCACACTGAGCGTATAGTTATACGTAACACCCGAAACATTCGAAATGCTCGCCGAGAAGGAGCCTGCGCTGGTTACGGAGCATTCCGAAATGGTTGGCGTTTCCGATTCCGACACGGTAAACGAGTAAGTACAGCCCGAAAGGTTCGACGGGTTCGTCGGGGTAAGCGTATAGGTATATTCACCAGCCGCAAGCGGGTGCGCCGCCGTATTCTCCAAGCCCGAAGGACTCCAAGAAGATACCTCCGAACCCGTATAGAAGGAACCTTCTGCATCTTCCGAAACATCCGGTCCCGTCAAATTCACGGTGTAAGTACAAGTACCTGCCGGGCAATTGTTGAACGCATACGTCAAGGAAGGTATCGAACCCGATCCCGCTTGAGCCGCTGTCGCAGAAATATAGCACACAAGATTTGTCGGATAAAGCGTCGTCGAAGCATTGCACGAGACCGTTTCATGTTCACTTTGCGCAGAAATCGTAAAGTTATAGGTCGTTTCCGTAACAAGGCTCGAATAGACATCGTCCGACACGCTGAATGTAGCAGGAGATGTCGTCGGGCAATCCAAATTTTGCGTTTCAGCCGAAACAAAGTCTCCGCTGATCGAGCATCCATTCGTCTTTGCCGAAGTCGCATTCGAAATGCTTGCGCTGAATTCCCAAGACGTTCCATTATACGTCACAGCACAATCCGAAATATTCAACGCATTCGTGCAAGTCGTCCCTGCGCCGACAAGAGTAAAGGACCTTGTCCCGCTCACGACAATCCCTGTCACCTTTTGGGCATCGAAAGATTCCACCGCATAGGTTTCCGCATCTGCAGAGGAACTTGCATTGGTCGCAAGCAATGTGTTGGCGTCAAAATTGACGGTTCCCGTTTTCGTCGTACGAATCGGCAAGCTTCGATTTTCATTTTCATCGATAAATCGTACAGTCACCGTCGCGCCGTTCGAATTATCGAGCACAAGGTAAAGCTTGGAATCACGCACATTGACCGTTGCCGAATTGACCACCGACACAACGGTTTCCGAATTCGCCGAAACATTCAAATTCGAAGCGTCAAAAGTCACATTTTCGGAACATGCTTTGACATTCCCCACATAGAAGGTACCGCAACGCGCAATTCCCGCCGTATAAGAGGCGTATTTTGCTTTGGAATGGTAACGGAGCGTCTGGTCCGGACAATAGATCTTTACACCGGCATCATAGAAATGACCCGTGTAATCTTCAGTAACCCAAGACCCAGTCCACCAGTTATAATAGCGATACGCAGTCTTTGTACCTTCATAGCCATACATCCCTTCCGTATTGAAGTTATAGCCATTATACAGCCAATAATATTCCTTGCCGTCTCGGTAATATTCGCCATAAACAGAGTTGGTCGTCTTCGAAGCAGTATTTCTTCCGCCATAAGAACTAGAATATTCATTGTAGAAGTAGAGCGGAGTACAGTTCTTCTTTTGGAACCAAGAAGAAAGTCCCACCCACGGAACCACGCTCGTATCCTTCGGCACAATACCACCTAGATAGTTCGCCTTAAAGGAACAACTCGCCGTCGGGTATGTTTCCCAGCAGGAATCCGCATAAGCCGCGCTCTTCCAACCGATGTCATAGATTTTGAACGCTTCATCGCCAAGCTTAAAACCTAAATATTCATGATCCAGATCGTTCCAAGTCGTGCCAAAGAGGTCGCTCAAATCAAAACTCGTCGCCACCTGTTTGGTATTCGAACTTTCATACCCGCCAAAGCCGACTTCCATGGAAACATTAAGCGCAGAGCTTGTCGGTGTCGAAGTCAGGCTTGTTTTCGAAGCAGCCTGAGCTAACTCGACCGTCATCAAAATCATCGTCTGAGTCGAAATCGAAACCGTATTGCTGTCTGCATCCTTCATCACGCGATCTACGCAATTTCCTAAGGAAGTCAATTGGCGAGAAGTCGATTTGCAAAGGCGGGCATGCAAAATTCCATCGCTTCCAGATCCAAAGACATTCAGCATAAAGTAGTTCGTGGCATTGTCGTTGGAGCGGATTACAAAGCCGGAATTCAATCCCGATTTGGAATCTTCATTTTCACCGATTACCTGGGTCTGGAACATCGTTTTTAACGAGCCCGTTGCACCGGCCTGATTCGTGCTCATAATGAACGCTGCGGAATCCACATCCGAACCACCGATCAAAGAAATCCGGCTGTCCGCAACTTCAATGTGTCCCGAAGCTTCCTGGTTCATCAAGAGCCACTTGGCCGTAGCCGCATGGCCACCATCCGTAACAGAACAGTTGGACCCGTTCTTTAGGCAATTATCCACGCAGTAATACTGACCACTCGAACAAGACGTTCCCGTTGTATCGAAAGAATCATAGAAGCAATGCTTATCATTTTCACCAAAGTAAGCGGTGACCGAATTATTTGAAGTAATCAGCATGTAAAGCGGGTTGCCCGATTCCGTCGGATTCGTGCAATCATCGCCTGCACATCTCCAATAGGAGAATTCCTCGTCATGGTCATCGTCCACTTCGAGCTTTACGTAATAACCGGCATAGACCGTAATATCGCAACCGTTTGTTTCATCCGAGCATTCATAATCCGCTGTCGATTTGAATTCCCCGCTGATCGTTGACGTATAGACATTGACCGAAGTCGGATTCGTTCCGCCCAAATTCACATGCAACGTATAAGGCTTGCGCTTTAATTCTGCATACAGGGTATAGGTTTCATCATTTTTCGGAGCCGCAATCGAGTTATCTTCTGTCGGCAAATAAAGGTCGCAATATTCATCCGGATATCCCGAAGCCGATTTGAGCGAAATAGCATTGCTCAATCCGCAAACCCACTGATGGTTCACAGCCGTCGTGCGGCAGTTCATTCCCGACGCCTTCACCCAGACATCGCTGCTATTGACCAAAGCATCGCAATTCGGGCGACTCTTTACCCGATCATATTCGCTATTTGCCGGGCAATTTTCTTCGTGATTAGAACAATATTCTTCAAGGCCAGACCGGATTACCGTCGCCACGCC
>NZ_JALFIA010000075.1:0-5694 GCF_022776125.1 Hallerella sp.
GGAGGAGTCTTTTTCAAGCTTTCGAAAGCCCTTACTTGAGGGAAATCGGGCAAGCCTTCGCGTGCCAAATTTCCTTCGCGTATTCATCAATGGTACGGTCAGAGCTGAATTTGCCCATGCGAGCCACGTTGAGGATCGCCATCTTGGCCCACTTATCCTGATCTTCGTAAGCCTTTGCCACCTGTTCCTGGCATTCGATGTAGGAACGGTAATCGGCAAGAAGAAGGAACGGGTCGCTCGAAAGGAGCTTGTCGACGATCGGGCGGAAGGATTCCGGATGGTCCGGGCAGAAGAAACCACTCGTGATGAGGTCGAGAACGCGACGGAGGTCATCGTCCTTTTCGTAGTAATCACGCGGGCGGTAACCCTTGGCGAGAATGTCCTGAACCTCTTCCACGGTAAGACCAAAGAGGAAGAAGTTGTCGGCGCCAATGACTTCACGCATTTCTACGTTCGCGCCGTCAAGAGTACCGATGGTGAGAGCGCCATTCATCGCGAACTTCATGTTGCCGGTACCGGAAGCTTCCGTACCTGCTGTAGAAATCTGTTCGGAGAGTTCTGCAGCCGGGATGATCTTTTCTGCAAAGCTCACGCGGTAGTTTTCGAGGAACACCATCTGGAGCTTGCCCTTGCAATCCGGATCGCTGTCGATAATCGCGCTCACGGCGTTTGCAAGACGGATGATCTGCTTGGCCATCCAATAACCCGGAGCCGCCTTACCGCCGATCATAATCGTACGCGGAGTGATCTTCTTGCCGTCCTTGATTTCAAGGTAAAGGTGAATGGCGTGAAGAATGTTCAACAGCTGGCGCTTGTATTCGTGGATACGCTTCACCTGGATGTCGAACAAAGTATTCACGTTGACATCCACGTTCTGAGTGCGCTTGAGGTAAGCGGCGAGGCGCTTCTTGTTTTCAAGCTTCACCGCCAGGAATTGCTTGCGGAACTTGGCGTCGTCAGCGAACTTTTCGAGCTTCTTGATTTCGTCGAGATCCTTGACCCAGCCGTCGCCGATCTTGGAAGTCACAAGTTCAGACATTGCCGGGTCAGCCTTGCGAACCCAACGACGCGGCGTCACACCGTTCGTCTTGTTGTTGAACTTTTCCGGCCAGAATTCGTAGAAGTCCTTGAAGAGGCTCGTCTTGAGCAAATCACTGTGGAGAGCCGCAACACCGTTGACAGCAAAAGAGCCGACGATGGACAGGTAAGCCATGCGGATCATCTTTTCGTTGCCTTCCTGGATCAAGGACATGCGGGTGAGGCGAGCGGTGTCGCCCGGCCACTTGAGAGCGACCTTGGCAAGGAAGCGGGAGTTGATTTCGTAAATGATCTGAAGGTGACGCGGGAGGAGCTTTTCGAAGAAACTGACCGGCCATTTTTCAAGAGCTTCCGGCATGAGCGTATGGTTCGTATAAGCGAACGTGTGCGTCGTGATGTCCCATGCTTCATCCCATTCAAGACCTTCTTCGTCAAGGAGAATGCGCATGAGTTCCGCAATGGAGATTGCCGGGTGCGTGTCGTTCAACTGAATAGCAACCTTTTCTGGGAAAAGCTTCCATTCGCCTTCGTGAGATTTTTTGAAGCGACGGACAATGTCCTGCAAGGAAGCGGAGCAGAGGAAGTACTGCTGACGGAGACGGAGGATCTTACCGTTCACGGAAGTGTCGTTCGGATACAGAACCTTCGAAATCGTTTCGGAGAGTTCCATGTCCTGCACGGCGGCGAGGTAGTCACCGTTGTTGAAGTAAGCGAGGCCGAATTCGTCGGCGCTCTGGGCGCTCCAAAGGCGGAGATTGTTCACCGTGTTGTTGCGGTAACCCGGAATCGGGGTATCGTACGGGAGAGCAATCACGTAGTCCTTCGTTTCCCAACGGTTGCGAAGCTTGCCCTTTTCGTCGGTCCAAGAAATGACGTAGCCGCCGAACGGAACCTTGATCGAGTTTGCCGGACGGGCGATTTCCCACGGGTTCGGAAGACGGAGCCAGTTGTCCGGAAGTTCTTCCTGCTGACCGTCCTTGATTTTCTGGTTGAACATACCGTATTCGTAACGAATGCCCATACCCGTAGCCGGCAGTTCGAGAGTTGCCATGGAGTCGAGGAAGCAAGCGGCGAGACGACCGAGACCACCGTTACCGAGGCCTGCGTCGACTTCTTCTTCACGAAGTTCTTCAAGAGTCATGCCGAGTTCATCGACAGCTTCTTCCACAGCCTTTTCCACGTCGAGGTTCAACACGGAGTTGCCGAGCGTACGACCGATCAAGAATTCGAGGGAGAGGTAATAGACGCGCTTGACGTCCTTTTCATAGTAGGTTTCCTGGGTCTTGATCCAGCGGTCAATCAAGCGGTCACGAACGGAGTAAGCGACCGCCAAAAACTTTTCATGCTTCGTCACCGTATGTTCGTCACGGGCGAGCGTATGATGAATGTGATCGTCAAAAGCCTTCTTGAAAGCTTCCACGGTATTGCCCAAAACTTCAAGATTGGTCTTTGCCTTTTCTTTTTTTGCCATGTTTCCGCCTATTTAAAGTGAAACGATTTGTTTACATAAATACTAGCAAAAAATTTTCTTTTTTTTGGAAAAATCCACAACAAATTGTCAGTAAAATCTCAGTAAAAAAACCTTTTGAACGAATGTTTAAAAACGCAAAGAGGCCAGGAACCCGGATGCAGTCCGATTCCATCCCAGAAATTCCGCACTTGAAAGACGCAAGCTTCGGCTACATTCCGGGAGCCAATCTTTTACAGATTCTCGAACCGAAAAATTCGCATCAAAAGACGGCCCACATTCTTCAACGATGTTTCTAGCGCCGCCCAGAACTTCGTCTAACTGAATTAACCCTTGAACTTGAGGAAGCGATACAGATACTTGGTCGTCTGAATCGGCGTTTTGAGGAAGGCGCGTTTTTTGTATCCACTGAGTGCAAAGCCTTGCAGAACCTTGTAAAGTTCGATCTGGTCCGGCTTGTTCAGCGCAAGCAGGAACTTGCGGAATTTGAGTTCAAAGTCATGCATGCGACCGAAGTAGCTGTAGCAGTGCTTTTCGTAACCCTGCAAGAACTTTTGGCTTAAGTCGTGAGCCTTGAAACCTTCATCGACCCGCTGTGCGCAGAAGCGACCGGCACGCATGGCGGCCGCAATTCCGCCGCCCGTAAGCGGGTTCGTGTGATGCGCTGCGTCGCCGACGAGAGCGAAGCGATCCAGCGTGTACTGTTTCAAGAATCCCGAAACCGGAACGAGTCCGCCGACCGTGTGGTTGATCTTCGCACCCGGGAAAAGTTTTTCGAGCCATTCGAGCGTGACTTCGTAAATGTTTGGACCAGGCTTGTTCGGCACAATGAAGCCCGCGCCAAAATTTGTCACATCCGAACGCTGCTTGGGAAAGCTCCAAATGTAACCGTCATTGATAAAATCGTGTCCCTGCCAAAAGGTCAAATAATCCGGTTTTGTCAAAAGCCCCTTGACTTCTATATCGACGCCGGTGCAGGTCAAATTCGGCAGCTGGCCGGACTTGAGGCCCACCATGCGACCGATCTGACTTTCAACGCCATCGGCACCGACGACCATCTTCGCACGGATTTCCTGTGTCGAAGTTTCCGTCACTTTACCGTTGCCGTCGCCCTGCCCCAGCGAAACGCGGACAATGCGGCAATCGCCCTGCACTTCGCTGACCGAAGTCGCACGGGCGCAGGTTACCACTTCCACACCGTCGTTTGCAGCAAGGTGCGCAAGCCATGGATCAAACTTGAGGCGGTTCAACATCAAGCCCATATTCGGCTTGGGAACTTCAATATTCACCCCGTCCGGACCGTAAATAAAAAGACCGTTGATAATCGTTTCAATGCAGTCTTCATCGATCGGGCCGTAGGTCTCTAAATCGGCAAGGTTTGTACTCGCCTCTCCGCAGCGCACCGGATAGCCGATACGTTCACGCTTTTCTAGTAGCAGAGTTTTATATCCAAAGCGAGCCAGATTACGTGCCGCAACAGATCCGCCAGGGCCCGCCCCAATCACAACAACATCATATTCGTTATCGAGCATCGCCGACCTCTTTGAGTTTTAAAGCCCCGACGGGGCAGGCGCGCGTGCAGAGACCGCAACGTTTGCACTTTTCTGCATCGATTTGCAAATCCAGTCCAAACATGTCGAGTGCGCCAAACGGACATACGCCGACACAGCCCGCACATTCGAGGCACTTTTCGCGATCATGGACAAGCTTCTTCATATAATTCACAATATAGCTTTTTGTCGACCGCGGATCCAATCCGACGCGCTACTTTATACGCACTCGTAGTAGATAGTTGCCCTGACGTACCAAATACACGCCCGAATTTTCGAATTTTTCCCGCAGAACGCTTGCGATTTTCCGCTATCCGCGGAGTCTCACTTCCTAAGAAGCGCCCCTGCACGTTAAAGACTTGGACAGGTCCGTTCCAATTCACCTTGTGGAACTGCATTTCCGTTATTGCAGTCGTCTCTTTCGCAGAAGAGGAGGATTGCATCGCTTCACTCGCAATGATACTGGACGAAGAACTGTCATTGCGAGGATTCGAATTCCCAAAGAGCCCATGTCGCAGACATAAAGTTTTTTAGAAACAGAAGACCCCGAGCCAAGGAGTTTCTTTCCATTTTTAGAACGAATCGTTCCGCTTTTACGAATTTTCCAAATTCGCCGATTTAAATCCGCTGCGGCCCAGCAAAATCAAAGCCGGCGTGTAAAAATACCACACAAAATTATTCGCAATGGTCGCCACATGCTCCTGAACACTGTAATCCGGGCCTGTCGCCAGGGAAATTCCCACGCACGCATCACAGCAAAAGAACAGGATCATGCCGCGTTTAATGAGCGTCGCATTGCGCATAGAAAAATACCCGACTTTCGGAGCCTTGCAAGCCACGATCAACGAACAAATTAAAAAAGTTCCGTAAGTCGCAATGATCGGCACAAGCGCAGGATTCGATGTCAATGGTTCTGCATTTACAGAATTTCCCAGCGTAAAAATCAACGCGGCATTCGACACGAACATCACCCCGAACGGAACAAAGAGAATCCAAGGGAAATGGTAGTCTTCATCGGACGTTCGACTATGACGATAAATGAACAAAGCTTGCACAACCATAAAGAAGCAGATTCCGAGAAGCGTATAATCCGAGCTGTGCTTAAAAAGTGCGCTTACGTTGTGCAAAATCTTAAGGCAAAAATCTGCACAGAGCGCCATCACGAATCCAGCCTGCAAAAACTTACGATCCTGCGGCGAAACTTGATTTTTTCCAATGGAAAAAGTCACGATCGTTACAATCAGCGTCACGGCAAACTTTGCATAATTCTGGTAATGGCTCGAATCTTGCAAGCACTGCTCCACGGCTCCGCAGCCCACCAGATAAACATACCAGTCCCGAACAAAGAAAGTTACCATCAATACAGTCAAAACGATGTATACAATCTTCATTTTTATAGATGCATTCATCTTCCCTCCTTACATCCATTTTTTGAATCTAAACCTAAATATCCTTGCCGCTTCTAGCAAGAAACGCTAGCACAAGAAAGGCTCCGGCAATGATCCCGATTAACGGCAAGTCCGGTTGAGCACGTAAAAAAGTTTTCAAATACTTCACCATCTGCGACGTCAAAAACGCATAGCCCGCGCTGCACAAAACCACAAACAAGGCAAAGCGCGCCACAAACGGGATGCTCTT
>NZ_JALFIA010000004.1:0-12013 GCF_022776125.1 Hallerella sp.
ACCAGCTTGCCCAAAAATCGATGAGCACCGGGACCTTGGACTGCATAACTTCTGCTTCAAAGTTTTCTTTTGTGATCGTCAGTTCAGACATGTTTTACCTCTTTATGTGGATTGTTCTTACACCTATATATTACATAAAGAGGTTCTAGGCAGCTGTGACTAGGTCACAATTTTGCGTGCAGGATGGAAAAAACTTTTTCGAACCCTATGCTTTTTTATTTGCCACTCATCCTTACAAATTCTTGCAATATTTGAATACTGCTCACATCCGTCTTGTACGAAAATTCCGGATGCCACTGTACCGCCCAGACAAAGCGATGTCCAGGCATATAAAGAGCTTCCACCAAGCCGTCTTCCGAAACGGCCATTGGTTTTAACATAGGCGACATCCTTCTGACCGCTTGATGATGATAACTGTTCACCAAGAGCTCTTCCACGCCCAAGCATTGGAACAAAGGCGAATCCTTGAGAATTTTTACCCGGTGCACAGGAACGTCATAAGGAGCCTGTTGGTGATGTTCCATCACCGAAGGTCTTTCCGTCGGCAGATCCTGATACAAAGTTCCCCCGAGAGCGGCATTCAAAAACTGGATACCGCGACAAATGCCGAGCAAAGGCTTGTCGAGTTCCAAAGCCTTTTGCAGCACGATTTTTTCCATCGCATCCCTTCGACTGCAGCAGACGACGGATTTGTTCAAAAGCTTTTCCTGGTAGAGCTCCGGAGAAACATCATGACCACCGGTGAACAGAAATCCATCACACATTTTTACCAAATGCTCCAAGTCGCCTTCATCGGAAGAGAGCGGTAAAACAATCGGAATTCCGCCTGCTTTTTGAATCCCATCCAAGTAGCCGGGGAACATCCAGATGCTTTCCTTTTCGTCATCCCACAGGGGCATTACACCGATCAATGCTTTCATGAAGTCACCTCAAAAAAAAGCTAACTTCGAGCATTTTCAAGTTCAACTTTTTAAACTCTCACGTAGCATTTTATCCATTCAAAAATGTCGTCCGCATTTTCAAGTTCATCAAAAATGTTCAAAATTTCTCCCTTTTCACCCCTAAAGCGTTCAATTTACACATTCCTTCAAAAAAGCTATACTTTTGATAATGGTGATTAAACAACATCGAATTATTTTGAATCTTTACCAAAAGACCATTGCCGTCTTTATTTTGGTAATCCTTTTTGGTGCAATTCTCCTAGCGCTTCCATTCGCATCTCAAACGGGAAACAGTTGCGGATTTTTGACCGCCCTTTTTACGTCGACATCGGCTGTCTGCGTCACGGGACTTTCCAAGGTCGATATTTGGACGCAGTTTACGCTGTTCGGGCAAATCGTGCTGCTGTTGTTGTTGCAAATTGGCGGTCTTGGATTCATGTCCATCATCACCGTTTTCTTTCACCTGTTCAATCGCCGGGAAGGTATCCAAAGCCTTTCCTTGAGCGCGGAATCCCTTAGAACCGATAACTTTCAAAACTTAAAGCGCATTCAAATGCGTCTTCTCATCGGATCTCTTTGTTTTGAATCGGTGGGCGCATTGATTTTATTTTTCTGTTTTCTGCCTTCGATGGGATTTTTAAAAGCGGCATGGTTTGGAATTTTCCATGCGATATCCGCCTTTTGCAATGCGGGTTTCGATTTAATGGGAGCTATTTCACCGGGGGCAGGGATGATCTGTTTTCAAAATCATTCCGTCGTGCTTCTGACACTTTCCGCATTAATCGTGATTGGCGGAATCGGCTTTCTTGTGTGGGACGACATCGCAAGTTCGGGGCATCCTCGTAAATGGTCCGTCTATACCCAGATCGTGATTTCCGTCAGTGCATTCTTGATTTTGTTTGGTGCAGGCTCCTTCTTCTTCATGGAGTTTCACAATCCCGAAACCATCGGTAACATGAATCTTGGACACCAGATTGTGAATTCCATTTTCCAGGCGGTCACGCCGCGTACAGCGGGTTTTGCTTCCATCGATCAGAGTTCCCTTTCGGATTCTTCGATCGCCCTGACTTCCCTGCTGATGATTGTCGGAGGCTCTGCCGGTTCAACGGCGGGCGGAATCAAGACAGCGACCTTCTTGATTATCTTCATGACCATCCTTTCTAATTTGCAGGGAAAGAAGAATGTGACGATATTCCACAGAACCGTGAGTCATGAACAGCTGCAATATGCGTTCGCTATTTCCGGAGGCTTTGTTCTGCTGAGCATCACCGGTGGATTTTTGATTGCCTTTTCTTCCGATATTCCTTTTGCTCACGCCTTTTTTGAAAGCATTTCCGCGATTTCGACCGTGGGTCTTTCACTCGGCGTCACTGCTTCGCTTTCTCCCGTTTCAAGCCTCATCGTCATCCTTCTGATGTACACAGGCCGTGTCGGACTTTTGACTTTAACCCTCGGATTTTTCAAGGCAAGAGAGGACTTGTCCATTAAATATCCGTCCGCAAAACTCATTATCGGTTAAGAAGTTTTTATGAAATCATTTGCCATCATCGGACTTGGGCTTTTTGGATCGCAACTTGCCATGGACCTGTTCAACGAAGGCCACAACGTTCTCGTCATCGACAACGACGAGAACATCATCGAAAAAATCGCCGACCGCGTTTCCAAAGCGGTGACAGTCGATGCCAAGAATCGCGAAGCCCTTTCTCAGCTCGGCATTCAAAAATACGACTGCGTGATTGTTTGTACGTCGAACGACCTTGCCACTTCGGTGATCATCACCATGAACCTGAAGGCGCTTAAAGTGCAGAAGATCATCTGCAAAGTCCGTGACGAAACCGACAAGGAAGTTCTCGAAACCTTGGGCGCGTCCATGTGCATTGTCCCAGAACATGTGGCAGCGATGAAGCTTTCGAAAAAACTGACCGCGGATAACGTCGTCGATTTTACACAGCTTTCCGAAGGCCACAGCATCATGGAAATCGAGGTCCCGCCATCTTGGACCGGGAAAACGATTTTGGAATTGAACGTTCGTTCTCAATACGGTCTAAACATCATCGCGATCCGCAGAAACGAAAGCCTTTGCGTAGAACTCACCCCGAGCTTTACCCTGGAAGAAGGCGACATCTTGATTCTGATCGGCAGCAACAAGAACCTTTCCAAGCTGCAAAAGCTCAAGTAAGACTTTACAGGACAGCGCCCATCAACATCCATTTTCAATCTGCGGAATCGGATTCTTAAGGCTCTGCTTTGCCCCGAGCTTTAAGAGCTTTGCACAGGTCTGCGGAATGCTCTGACCCGAATCCGAAAGTTTCTTTTCGCCTTCTTCATAAGCCTTTTGCGCACTCGCCAAGGCCGTTCCAACCGCGGAGTACTTCTTCATGAACTGTCCCACGCGATCGAGCATTTCGTTTGCAAGCGCATAAACCTTTTCATGGTTTTCCGCCTGCGTAATCTGCCGCCAGGTCATTCGAATAATCTGCAACGCAGCGTAAAGAGTCTGCTCGCTCGCAATGCAAACGTGCTTGTCCATCGCTTCGCGCCAAAGGGTTGGACGTTTCTGCCAAGCGGTCAAAAATGCGGGCGTATGCGGAATGAACATGATTACATAATCCACATTCACAAGAGGCGGTCGCACATAAGAGGAATAATCTTTTTCGGAAAGTTCCTTCACATGCTGTAAAATGCTGTCCAGATGCGCCTGGAGAGCGGCTTCTCGACGGACTTCGTCTTCGGAATTCACATATTCCATAAAAGCGGTCAAGGAAACCTTGGAATCGATGACGACAACGCGATTCTTATCCAAATGGAGCATCACGTCCGGGCGCAAGGTTTTTCCATTTTCCGTAACTACACGGTTCCCGTTTTCATCGCGAAGAACGCCCTGTGTTTCAAAATGGATGCCTTCTTCCAAACCCTGACTTTCCAAAAGTTCCGCGAGAACCGTTTCTCCCCAATCGCCTTGCAGCTTGCTCTGATGCTTGAATACACGGGCGAGCTCATCGGCGCTTTCCTTTGCAGAAGAGCTCATGTCCATCGCATGTTTTAATTGCTCTTTCAGAGAAGCGCCAAGTCCTGCCTGGGAAACCTTGGCTTCCTCCATTGACTTTTTCATGTTTTCGATGGATTCCTGGAGCGGTTTCACAATCTGTCCCAGGTTCATTTCGCTCGATTTGGAAAATTCCTGCTGACGCTGTTTAAGCATTTCTCCCGTCGCATTCTTCATCTGCTCGGCGAGTTTCTGCGAAATTTCATCAAAGCGTTTTTGCTGTTCCGCAATCATCTTTTGGGATGTCACTTCAGATGCGTTCAAGTCCGCTTCTGCCTTGGCGAGTTTTTGCACAAGCCCGGAATTTTCGATTTCCAGGGAATGATTCTTTTCTTTTAATGCTAAAATCTCTGCCGTCAAATGTTCATTGTCCGATTGCAGTCGAATTTCTTTTTCGACGCTCGCCGAATCCTTTTTCGCACGAAACGAAACATAGAGGAATGCGCACACGAGAATCATCAAAATAGCGGCGATCAAAACAGCCAATAATTCCACAGGGAATCTCCTGGTTTAGGGTTCTCTGCCGACAACTTCCGAAACAATGGCATAGGTTCCAGGTATCGCAGCGGCCACTGTCGTATACCGCAACCATTATGCATCACACCATCGTAAAGTCTGCCCTTCGGCAATTTCACAAAAATAAATTTTCCATCATCCGGAATTCCCAAATTCTCATCCACAACGGCCTTTACAACCACATACAGAAGCGGAATGCCCACAAAAGAATCCACCGCAGAAAAGCGCCGACCAGATCCTGCGCATCCCAGCACACGACAAAATGGTCTTCCGAAAATCTCGAATCCTGCTCGCAGGCGAGATATTTCACCTCGCCTTCTACTAGAAAAAGGAAATAACTATATTAGGTTTATAAGGAATTATCACAGCCAAGGATTTTGACGAAAATGTCTCGATTACAAGAGGGTCTCACAGGTAGCATCGAATTCATTGTCGACGACGAACATACCGCAAAGGAAATCGGCAGCGGTACGTTAGAAGTTCTCGCTACCCCTGCGATGATCGCGATGCTCGAAAAAGCAGCCTGGACCACCGTACAACCTTACCTTGAAGAAGGATTCGGGACCGTCGGAACCCTGATGAACGTGACCCACGAAGCCCCGACGCCCATCGGCATGAAGGTCGAATGCATCGCAAAACTCGTGGGGACGGACGAAAGAAAACTCGTTTTTGAAGTCGACGCCTATGACGAAAAAGGCCATATCGGTGGCGGCACGCACGAACGCTATATCGTGCAAAACGACCGTTTTCAGTCTAAAGCAGACGCTAAAATTTCTAAATAACCGATGACGGTCCTTCTTTTCAACAAACCCTACGGCGTTTTAAGCCAATTTTCCCCCGAAGGGAATCACCGGGCGTTGAATGAATTCCATTTTCCGAAAGGCGTTTATGCAGCAGGCCGTTTGGACCACGACAGCGAAGGCGCTTTACTGCTTACCGATCATGGCCAGCTGATTAAAACCCTTCTCGACCCCAAAAAGGCGCATCCGCGCACCTATCTTGCGCAGGTCGAAGGCCAAATCACCGAAGAAGCCATCCAGAAATTAATGAATGGCATTGTCATCCAAGGCTATCATACAAGAAAATGCAAAGCGGAAATCGTCCCGGAACCTCAATATCTCTGGGACCGCAATCCACCCATCCGTTACCGGGCAAACATCCCCACTTCCTGGGTCAAACTGACACTGATCGAAGGCAAAAACCGCCAGGTCCGCCACATGACAGCGGCGGTGGGTTTCCCCACGCTCCGCCTTGTCCGCATCCAAATAGACAAGCTCGGGCTCGATGGCCTAAAGCCTGGCGAATGGAAAGATGTTACTGCGTTTTTTTCTCATACAACCATGCAATCAACGCACCGTAAACGCAATCGATCCAACCGCGATCGGTAATCGGAAGGGTCGTATTCCATATCACCTAGGATTTGCATTTCCTTCGGCAAATTTTAAATTGAGAAAGTGGAAAAGCGGACCTATATCGCAATCGACCTCAAGTCATTTTACGCTTCTGCAGAATGCGCTTTCCGCGGTCTAGACCCTTTGACTACAAACCTCGTCGTCGCCGACGCCAGCCACACTGAAAAAACGATCTGCCTCGCCGTGTCCCCGAGCCTCAAAGCGCTCGGCATTCCCGGTAGACCACGCCTCTTCGAAGTCCTCCAAAAGCTCGAAGATTACCGCCGAAAGACCGGTAAAAAAAATCGATTTCATTACGGCTACCCCGCAGATGGCGAAGTACATGGATATTTCCGCCCAAATTTACAACGTCTATCTCAAGTACATCAGCCCCGACGACATCCACGTCTATTCGATCGACGAATGCTTTTTTGATGTTTCCCGGTACCTTTCGCTGTACAAAAAATCCGCCCACGACCTCGCCCGCTCCATGATCCAGGATGTTCTCAAAACCACAGGCATCACAGCGACCGCGGGCATAGGACCGAACCTATTCCTTTGCAAGGCGGCGATGGACATTTTGGCAAAGCACATCCCTGCCGACAAGGACGGAGTCCGCATTGCCGAAATCGACGAGCAGATCTTTCGTGAAAAGCTCTGGACACACAAACCTTTGACCAGTTTTTGGCAGGTCGGTGCAGGTCTTTCGCAAAGGCTTGAATCCATGGGACTTTATACCATGGGAGATGTCGCACGGGCAAGTCTTCACTTTCCCGAGCAGCTGTACAAGACCTTTGGCGTGAATGCAGAAATTTTGATCGACCATGCCTGGGGCTATGAGCCTTGCACCATCGCCGACATCAAAAAGTTCAAGCCCAAATCGAACAGCCTCGGTGCAGGGCAGGTTCTATCCTCTGCTTACAGCTGGGAAAAGGCGCGTATTGTCGTCCGAGAAATGGTCGATTCCATTACGCTCGATCTAATCGACAAGCATCTCGTAACAAACGCTTTGACCTTGGACGTGGGCTATGACCGAGAAAACGTTTCCAAGGGAATGTACCGAGGACCCCTTGTCATCGACCGCTACGGAAGAGAAATTCCAAAGCCCGCCCACGGAACAGCGAACATGGGGCATTACACGTCTTCGCAGTCCCAAATTGCGCAAGCGGTCCTTGAACTATTTGACCGCCTCGTTCCGCCGAATTTGACTGTCAAAAGATTGAACCTGGCAGCCAATAACATTCTCGACGCCAAATACGAAGAATTCGATCTGTTCACCGACGCCCATGCAGAAGAAAAAGAAAAAAAGCGTTTGCAAGCGGAACTTTTGATTAAAAAACGTTTTGGCAAAAACGCGATTCTCAAAGGCATGGATCTAGAAGAAGGCGCAACGGCCAAAGAAAGGAATTCCCAAATCGGAGGCCACCGTGCATAATCCCTATGCAGAAATGGCATATCTACCATATCCGGAAGTCCTCCAGAAGGTATGGGAAAGGCATCCGCGCATGAACCTGACCGACCGCGCGAAAATCTTTAGCCCGTTCGCCGCGCTCCGCGGATACGAGGACGAAATTGCGAACAAACGCTTTGAAAATCTAAATGTGCAAAAAGACGAATTGCTCGAAGACTCTCGGGCAGAACTCGACGAAGCCTTAAACGCACTTTTGGAAAGGCTCGAAAACGGAGAACATCCTTCCGTTTATGTGACCTATTTTGTGCAAAATCCAAACCTTGAAAAAGGGATGGGCACATACCCTTCCGCGAAAGGAACCCTTCAAAAATTCGACGCCCATACAAAAATTTTGACGATTGCCGGGCAAAAGATTCCCCTATCTTCAATCCGTAAAATTTTTACACATTTCTAACACGGATTCTTTGAAAACATTAGCATTTAAGCACTTCACATTTTAAAAATACGACTTATTTTTACACAGCACACAAATAAACGGAGGAATTTTCCTCCAGCAAAAATGGGTCGTTGGGTCATGAAACAAAAAAAAATTCTTTCCACTCTTCTCGCCGGAACGCTTTCTTTGAGCTTCGCGGCTAACGGGGATTCCTACACTTGGCCGAGTTATCGTTCCGATTTGGATTACGATACCAAGGCAAATATCGGCATCATCAATCCGCCGACGGAATTCAACACAGATTGCAATGGAGTTACCGGTAAAAAAGCGGGGAAATGGTGGGCTTTTTACTGGGGCGCGAATCGAGACAGCCGTATTACCGACGTCACCATCGACAGCATTCTCAAAAAATACGACACCGATTTCGGCTACCTTTATGATTCATTAGGCTGGGCTCCCGACGCCCAGGCTCAAGACGGCAAATACAGTGCCATTTACTATTACGGTTCGGGCACATGCGCTGGTGGCGCAGTCTCGGACACCACTGGAGGATGGCAAACCTGGGTAGCGGGCTACACCGCTGTTGCCGCTTCTTTTTATCCGCTTTACAGCTTTAATACCAGCTGCCCTTATAGCGACCGCGTTGCCCAAATGGACGCGATGGTTCACGAAGGCATCCATTCGATGACAAACGGGTATCCTGGCGCAAAAGAGGCTCACTGGTTCCAGGAAGCGGGAAACACCTGGATTCAGCAGGACATGTTTAGTCGTCGCAATCAAGTTTACAGCGGAATGGGCTTTTTGAATGCCGCCACGGTAATCGCCCCGTTTATGCCGATCGAATGCTATTCCGGTTGGCTAATCGATGGCACGTTTGGTGGCCCGGGAGCGCAGGGCGTTACCGGTAAAAACCAGAGGTATCTCTTGGGAGGTGCGCAGTACAGCAATATTTTCCCGACCTTCATGGGAACTTGGCTCGGTACAGGTTCCGTGCGTTGGATATACGGTCACGCTTACGGCAAAACGCCTTACCTGCTTGAATCCTATGGTTTAGACATTGGTCTTGGAGATGCAGGGGTTCGCCGTTTGATTACGGAATTCCGTGCCAAGCTTGCGATGCTCGATATGAAAGAATGGTCCGAATCCATTCGCGATCTTTTGAATCAACAGTTTGGTCAGACTAGCTACTGGGAACAAGATTATTGGGATAACAAAAATTACAGTTACACGTGGACGATGACGCCGTACCAATCGACGACCGATTCAAGCGGATATCTAATCCCTACATCCGAAACGACTCCGGGTTGGTCCGGAGCCAATGTGGTGCCGCTGAAAGTTTCTAGCGGAGCCTCGCAAGTCAGCGTTACCTTCTATCCAACCGGCAGCCATTCGAACAACACGAATATGAACTTCCTTCTCGCCTACCGCGCCACGGACGGCACGCCGGTTTACAGCGAACCGATTACCGGCGAAGGGACCGCCATTTTGAATCTCGACAAAATACCGTCGACAACGAATGGTTCTCAAATGGTCTTCGCCATTATCGTGAACACAGAATACGCTTACACAGGAAACGAAAATATTCGCACATACCATTACGACTATCGCTTAAAGCCTGAAACAGGCATCAGCGGAGCCGGAAACGCAAACACCGCTTACTATCGCAACTTCGAGCTGGATTACGACTGGACAAACCTGTCTTCGAGCTCTTCGGGACCGTCCTATTCGAGTTCTTCTACATCCAACAGTTCGAGCTCTTCTGAAAATTACAGTTCGAGCTCTTCTGAAAATTACAGTTCAAGCTCCAAAGTATCCAGTTCAAGCGAAGCCTCTACCGCAGCAACAATCGCTTTGAATTACAACGTCAATCTAAAGCTCCCGATCGACGATAATTACGCGGCCGTCACCTTTGACCTGAAGCTTTCCGAAGTCGCCTCGGCACTTGGCATTTCCGCATCGGAAGTCGCCACATTGGCCACCTATTTTGCACTTGAACCGAACGGAACTTTGAATACAAGTTCGACCGCAAATGCGCCGGGCCATTGGTTCAATGCAAACGGTGAAGTCGTCGAATACGCAAACGAAAATGCGACAATCTATTCGGAATTCGATATGACTTCTAAAGTCGCAAGAATCGGACATTACCCGAACCGCGTTTCGAACGGAAACACATACACCCTCACGCAAGGCTTTAGCTACAACAACAAACTCGTCACTTACACAATCACAATTACCGTGACAAACGAAAGTTCAAGCGGCGAAGGAGAAATGACAACCGCATTGATGTACGGCTTGAACGGTGTCGCAAGTCACCTGGAACTTTCGCATAACAAGGGAATTCTCCATGTGAATTACACTCTCGACCGAAACGACAATGTCAAGGTCAGTCTCTTCACCGCCTACGGTGCACTGGTCGCAAGCGAAATCGTTGGATACAAGAAGGCTGGTGACCATCAGTACAATTTTGACTTGAATAAGATGGGACTTCCGAGCACCACTTACATCGTCAAGATTTCTTGCGGATCCTTCCTCGAAGCAAAGCCAATCAACATTCACAAATAAGTTCTGAGTCCAACTCGCACATTTCTGTTCAATCTCGAAACACGCAACATTGGGTTGCGTGTTTTTTTTTATATTATTCAGCGTATGCAACATCCTATTGAGAAAGCGATCCTCGTGGGCATTATCACTCCGCGCATCCGAAAGGTGATAGCGGAAGAACATCTCGCCGAACTTCAACGTCTTGCCGAAACCGCAGGCGCAATCGTCACCCGCACTTTTATGCAACGCGTGCAAGCATTCAATCCGGCGACGCTCATCGGCGAAGGAAAGGTTTCCGAAATCAAAACAGCCCTCGAAGAAGACGAAGCGAGCCTTGTGATTTTTGACGACGACCTTTCCGGTTCTCAGGTTCGCAATTTGGAACAGCGCTTGCCCGGAATCAAGGTTTTAGACCGCACAGGCATTATTCTTGATATTTTCGCAAAGCATGCAGTAACCGCCGAAAGCCGCCTGATGGTCGAAGTGGCACAGCTCCAATATTTGGTTCCAAGGCTTACCCACGCCTGGACGCACCTTTCCCGCCAAGCAGGCGGACGCGGCATCGGCATGAACGGTCCAGGCGAAACGCAGCTCGAAACGGACCGTCGCATTATCCACAAAAAGATTCAGGAACTCAAAAAGAAACTCGTCAAAATCGAGGACGCTCGCGAACGTCAAGCCGTACGCCGTGAAGACACTTTCCAAGTCGGCATCGTCGGTTACACGAATGCAGGCAAAAGTACGCTCACGAACCGTTTAACGTCTAGCAACGTCTATGTAAAAGACCAGCTCTTTGCCACTCTCGACAGCACCATGCGCAAACTCTACGTGGGAGACGGCAAGTTCATTCTGCTTTCCGATACGGTCGGCTTTATCCGCAAACTTCCCCACCATCTAATCGATACATTCAAAAGTACGCTTGGCGCAGCAAGCAAGGCAAACTGCATTTTAAACGTCGTCGATGCCACCGCGAACGATTACCAGGAGCACCTAGAAATTACACACAAAATCTTGGAAGATTTGATCGATCCAAAAATTCCGCGTATCATCGCGTTCAACAAAGCTGAAAGCGCTAGCCCCGAACGCAGACAGGAACTTTTAAATCATTATCCCGAAGCACTCCAAATCAGCGCTAAAGAAAATATAGGAATGGAGTCACTCAAGCAACTTCTCATTCAGAAAATGCAAACGTGGGAAGACGATCGCAAAATGCGCACAAACTAGTTTCCGCAAAATCGTCCAGTTCTGCGGCTTCTAGCAATACTTATTTTGATACCACAAAGATGTTTGAGCCCAATGTAAAATATGGCTCCCATGCGGATTCTCGAAACGGAAGAGTGTCTAGGACTGTAATAATTACATTAAAGTATGAACATAATGGACGAAATAACATTACAGTTTTTACCGAAAATCTGAACTACGGCAAGATGCGGCTTCATTTGTGAGGCTGCTGAAGAAATCCTGGATCGAAGAAACGTTAGCAAGATTTAACTTGCCCAAAGCCTCCGTAAAGGATTGGTCAACATTTTGCTGCATCTCTGAAAGAGTTGAGCTCAGAGCACTTGCATAATTGTAATCAGTAATTTCATCAACAAAGTCATCGTAATCAACATAGGCATCCATCATCCAACGTGGTCCGAGAGCCTCGATTTTGTAGTTGTTCTTGTTTAGACTTTTTCTCTGTTGTTTCTTTGACATAACGACCCTTTGTTGGTGAAAAACTTTTTACCC
>NZ_JALFIA010000005.1:0-6996 GCF_022776125.1 Hallerella sp.
ACCAGCTTGCCCAAAAATCGATGAGCACCGGGACCTTGGACTGCATAACTTCTGCTTCAAAGTTTTCTTTTGTGATCGTCAGTTCAGACATGTTTTACCTCTTTATGTGGATTGTTCTTACACCTATATATTACATAAAGAAGTTCTAGGCAACTGTGACTAGGTCACAATAGGCCGTGTCATAGCTTTACAATGGTCTTAATCACTTGTTTACAACCACAATCATCTACAAGAATACACTCCAATTCACCATCATATGTTTGCGCCGACACTGATTTTAAACATCTAATAATAAAACTAGACACATTATAGACGGGGATTAGTATAGAAACTTTGTAATTCGTCAGAGTCAAGATTTATTTAATACTTTAGAATCTAGCTTGCCATAAGCCAACACAAATACAGACGTAACAACAATTGAAGAAAGAACCAGTAACCAATAGTTTTCTACATAACAGTTGCAAATAAATATAGCGGGTTAACTAAAAGATTTTCCCCTAGAGAGGTATATTCCACGTTTGTATAACGATTAAAAGCATGATGAAAAAAATCATCAGCATACAAATCCCGCGCAGAGGATATGTATCCGCTTTGTCTAATAATTTGTTGCCAACTATCACGGAATCAGCCCCACCCACTTTGCAAAAGTTTCGCAGGCATGTCCTTTTTCCGCAGCAACCAAATCTCCAGCCTTGGGGCCCTTCACAGCCAACATCGCCGCATCATCCATGGCCAAAGTCTGAATAAATTCATCTTCCGAAAAAGCAACTGGGCCGGCCGCATATTCATGGACATCATGATAATCCGTCCGTTCTGTCGATGTGTATTCCTTGTAATCGTACACATAGTGAATCACGGGTCTATCCATCGTTTCAAAATCGCACAGGCAAGACGAATAATCCGTAATCAGGCAATCACTGGATAGCAACAATTCCTGAGTATCGATATCCGTCAAAGCGTTATCCGACGACATCATGTAAATGGAGCCGTTCCATCCGCCCTGAATATTGTTCTTTTGCAAAACCTGCGGATGCTGCTTTTCTATCAAAATGGCATTTTTCTTTTCAAGAATCGCGTTGATTTCGCCGGTCCTCTTAGACGTCATAAACGAGTAATTCACCCCAATTCCCTTGCGCCATGTCGGCATATAAAGGATCCAGCGTTTATCCGTGGGAAGCCCCAGCATCGACGCGATGTTTGCCTTGACACGACGGATTTCGTCTGGATTGTCTTTATTTTGAATCAAGTAATCGATTCTCGCAGTCCCCGCAGCAATGGACATTTCGGGCTTGAACTGCCAAGGAACTTCATAAGGCATCAAAAAACGCATTTCTTCAAACGAGAACGAAGCCCACGACCACAACGGAGCGGCAATGCTAAAATCCTTCGATAAAAAATACTGTGCAAATCTCTTGAAAGGATTCTTGGAAAGCTCTGCGTGATAGTCTCGGTTACAGACACCCTTGTATGCAGTACCATGCCAAAAAGTCAGCTGCTTAATGCGGCCGTAAGTCGGGAACCGATTTGTCACATCGCATTCCGCGCCTAAATTGGTAACCATCCATTTTGCAGTCAACAAATGCCAACGCGCTTTCAGGCTGCCTTTTTTTACAAAGGTCACTCCAGGAAAAGCTTCTACCTTGGAACGGATGCACTCATTCCCAAACCAATAACATTCAAATCCCTGATTCAAGGAAAGGATATATTTCAAAAAATATTTGGGGTTATCGGAAAATTGATTTCCCCACCAAGCGCCAAAAAGAATCTTTTTCGGATTTCGGGGCATCAGAGCCACAGCGGGATACCACAACATAAACTTGACAACCCGCTTCATGGTATAAAGCGCGTTCGCGACCGACTTTAAAAAACTTTTCACCTGACTCATAAGAAAGCTTACCGGAACACCTTTTTTAAAAAGGGAAACTTATTTTCAAATATTTTAAGAAAGTACTGAAACGACTCGTCTTTCCGCAAAAATAGATAATACAAGCCCGTCGCAGAAATACACCCCACGGCTAGGCTTACAAAATACGCGGCGTTTTCTGGAATAGACAACCATTCCGTCAAAGGAACATTCGCAAGGCCAAATGCAGGCAAGCACGCGAAAACCGCGATCAACAAATACTTGGAAAAATCCTTCACTTGTGCAAAATAGCCAAGATTAAAGAACTTGCCCGTATAATACGTATTTACAATGACCGCAAATTGAGTATAAATAATCTTCGACACACAAATGCCGACAACCCCAAACGGAATCGCCGCAAAGAGAATCGCCATGGAAACAGTCTTCTTGATAATTTCAAGGCGCAAATAAAGATCCGACCGACCCTTCACCTGAAGCAGAACCAGATTCACAGAACAGATGGGATCAAAGACTACCGCGAGCGCGATAATTTGCAAATAAAGAATCGAATCCGCCCAGCGGTTTGTGAGCAAAAGCAGAATCAGCGGCTTTGCAATCGCTGCCAATAAAATACACCCAAATGAAACAGGAATTGAAAGTGCCCGGACATACTTCCTATACGCATTGATCAAGCGAGTATCGTCATTTTGCAAATTGACAAAAATTGGGAAAGCCACTTTACCCAAAACGCTGTTCATTGTGTCCACAGGCAAATGGGCAAACTGGGCGCCTCGATTGTAAAAACCGATGTCCTTTGCCGAAAAAAAGCGGCCGATTACCAGTGTATTCATTTGCATGTAAATCGTATGCAAAAGACTCGACGCTAAAAGTTTGCTGCCAAACGAGCCCAGTTCCTTAAATGACTTCCAAGAAAAAACAAGGGAAGGACGCCACCTGCAGTAGATATAAATGAAAACCAGATTGATGACATGCTGCAAGATTGTCTGATAGACCAAGGCCCAAACGCCAAAGCCGTTATAAGCCATGATAATTCCGCAAATACCAGACAAGAGAGTCGCCAGAATGGAGCGAATGGCAAGGGCCTTAAAATTGAGTTCAATCGTCAGCTTGGATACATGAATTTGCATCAGCGCACTGATGATCAAAGTGATACTCTGTACCCGGACAATGGATGTTAATATAGGAACCTTAAAAAATTCCGCAATCCAAGGTGCGATCAAGAAAAGAATGCCATAACAAACGCAAGCGACGATGATGTTAAAATAAAAGACTGTCGAAAAATCGGTTTCCGTGCGATCCAGCTTTCGGATTAGAGCTCGACCAAAACCGCTGTCCACAAAAGTCGTCGAGATGGCAATAAAAATCGAAATCAACCCAACAGTACCGTAGTCAGACGGCAATAGCAAGCGGGCCATAATCAACCCGAGAACGAACCGCATTCCCTGCAATCCAAATTTCTCGATGGCGGACCATTTAACCGACGAGACTGTTTTTTGAGTTAAGTTTTTTTCTGGCATTTTAGCGAATGAATTCCAAAGCTTTTTTTATGGACTTGAGATGATTCTCTTCCAGTTCCTTTCTCAGGTCTGCCTCATAGCCTTCTTTTTCGGCAGTCAAGAATCGTTGTACAGCCATCGAGCCATCCAGATTGTCTAACAGGATCGTCCTCTCCGGATGATGAATGTTTTGGAACCAAAAGCCCACCTTTTCCACCCAATTATAAGCCACAGCCGGAACATCAAAAGAGTAAGCCGTAATGCATCCATGCATGCGGGCCGTAATGATTCCTCTATAAGAAGCGATCATCGACATGAATTCGTCTGTATCATGGGGAATACGGACCTCAAATTTTCGCTTAAAATGCTCTTCTAAATCGGGAATTAAATCTGTATCTGTTTCCAAACCATTTGTGAAAAATTCCCAGCGAATATTCCGGCGTTCTAATTCTTCAACAACATCGATATAATACTTGCGAAGATCCGCTACCGTGATTTTTTCACGATACTTTTTCATAAAGTTTTTCCAAAGCAGACCGACTCCCACAACGCCTTCTTTTTGGACCTTCACATCAAACAATTTAGAACAGAATATCACAGGATCAATCACTTTAGTCACATAGACCGAAGTGTCGCCTTTTAAATACTTTTCCTTCAGAGTATCAACATCGTCCCGTGTCGAAATAAAGCGCAAGCCGCCAACCCGCATGTATTTACTGAGCAGTTGGCACTTAGGATCCTTCTCATCAAAGCCCTCAACGCCAATCGCATTAATCAGCATCGGGATATTCAATTTTTTGCAAGCTAAAAGTGATGCGGAAATAGTTATCCAATAATCATGGAATTTATAATGAATAACTCCACCGCCCACAAGAAGAACGCCATCGCATCCTTTAAAATGTTGCGCCATGCAATATGCGAGGATTTTTATTTGAACATTATATAAAAATTTTGAGTTAAACCGAACGGCTAATCGTTTAACCTTATAAAACAATTTTTTCGCGACATGAATTGCAAATTTCCTCGGGAGACCTTCAAAGAAAAAGCGGAAATTCACATCTTTCCATTCTATTTTTTCTTCGCTACAACGCGTATAAAGTTCTTTTACCGTCCTATGAATTAACGGATCTCCCTGATTCGGGTCTGTAAATAGTCCCATTACAACAATTTTTTTCATCCTTGCAACGCCTCTATCGTCGACTTCATCTTGTCGAGCATGCTTCCGTTACACGTCCAACCCAGGGAGCGAAGCTTTTCTGTGGAATACAGGGATTTCGTCACAATGTTAAAGCCCTGCTTTTCCGCTTCGTCCGGCAAATCGATTACCACTTTTCGGTTTCCAATGCCAGCGACCATCTCCGCCAGTTCCTTAATAGTTATATTCGAACTTTCGTCGGCGATGTTGTACGCTTCCCCATTTTCGCCTTTCAGCAAAATAAAGAGCAAAGCCGTTGCACAATCCACCGCATAGCACCAAGACCGGTATTGCGAGCCCGTACTCTTCATCACAATGTCTTCCTTGCGAAGAACATTTCGAATGAACTGGGCATACACCCGCTTATCGGAGTCGGTAAAATGGGGGCCATATACATGGCACGGCCTTGCAATACTCACATCTATCGAGAACTGGTGGCCGTAGGCAATGCAAAGAGATTCTGTCGCCCGTTTTGCAGACGGATAACAGGCACGAAGGGTCGCGCAATTCACATAGCCGCTATAGTCTTCTGAAAAGACACGTCCATCCCCTTCGCCATATATTTCGCCAGAAGAGATGTAGAGAAATTTTTCCAGGCCATTTTTAGCCCCGTACGACAGCAAGTTGTCGACCCCCCAAAGGTTCGACTTGATTACGGAAACCGGGTCCGTGGAATACAGCTGCGGCGAAGCCACGCCTGCACCGGCAATCATATAGTGAAAGCAAACATCGCTTTCCAAAGGTTCCCTCACGTCATAACGGACAAAATGGAAATGGGGATTCCTCGCGTATTTAGAAAAGACCGCCGCCACTTTGGACTCATTACGCCCAGACGCATAAACATGAAAATCTAAAGGCGCATGAGACATTAAGACATCGATTAAGGTGGAACCGATCATGCCGGTAGCGCCCGTAATCAAAATGTTCTTGCCGCTCAACTTTTCCCAGGGGAGCAGGCTTTCCGCAGCCCTTTTTACGTCATCCGCGTAAGGCATGCTACTTCATCCAAGGTTCAGGTTCGCTATGGATCATCGCCTTGAAAATTTCGACATCCTGCGGGCGAGTCAGCTTTAACCCGTTCTTTTCAGAACCTTCGACCAGGTGCTGATCCTTGACGCCCGTAGCGGCAATCAGCGTACAGGAGGCGACCGTATTGACAATCCCCTGTTTTTTAGCGTCTTCGTGCGCCTTCAACAAGGATTTCAGCCGGTAGGTATGCGGCGTTTGCGTGCGAACCAAGCGTTCCCGAGGGATCTCGATTTCATGGACGTTCCCATCCACCAATTCCATGATCGCTTCCTTGCAAGTAAGCCCGGTAACAGCATACCCAAATTCTTTGCAGGTGGCAATATTATTCGCAATGATCTCGTTCGACACAAGAGGCCGCACTCCATCATGCACAAGGATAATATCGTCATCGTCACATCCGTTGGACTTCAACCCGCTGATGCCGTTGAAGATAGACTCTTGATTCGAATCGCCGCCCGGAAAAATCCACTTCAACTTGGTAATGTTGAACTGGTTCGCGTACGCCTGCATGATCGGTTCCCATCCAGGGATGCAGACCACCGCGATAGCATCAATATCTTTACTGTATTGAAATGCCTGCATCGTATAGATGATCACAGGCTGATTATCAATGCACATGAACTGTTTCGGGATGTCCTGTCCCATTCGGTTGCCGGTTCCACCCGCTGTCAAAAGAGCTATGTTCATAATAAAGACCTTTTTTTACGCTATGCTAGTAAAGATAGCATTTTAGGAACTGACATTGCGAGGAACGTTCAGAATGTCATTGCGAGGAACGAAGTGACGAAGCAATCTCTACGCAAGCGCGGCGTTGTCGAGGAGGGCGTTGATGTAGGTTTGGTACGGAATGCCGGCGGCAGAAGCCTTGCGCTTGATCGCATCGACCGTCTTGACTTTGAGACGGATTGAGTACATCTTTTTTTCTTCCTTGGATTCCGCAATGGCACGCTTGATTCGCGAAAGCGATTCTTCCAAAGTTTCGGATTCATGACCGCCCGAGATTGTCATGGGAGATCTAACATGCGTATCATTTTCCAGGGCTTCGATTTCGCTTGGGGAATAAATATCCTTTACCAGCTTGAAGCCTTTGGGATGCTTACGTTTTTGCGATTTACGTTTTGGAGCCATGCGTCTATTTTAGGAAATGTATTGATGTATGTCAATACAAAGATATATGTCAGCTACCCATTTTTGTAAGCTTCCCCATAATTAGGACTGTTCACTTTAAACCAGTCCTAAAAATGGGTAGCTTACAGAATTAGATCATGGCAAGAATCTGAGCCTTAGGCTGCACACCGACAGAGCTGTTCGTGACCTTGCCGTCCTTGATCACGACCAGAGTCGGAATGCTCGATACGCGGAACTGGGCGGCGAGTTCTTCCTGTTCGTCCACGTTCACCTTGCCAACCTTG
>NZ_JALFIA010000025.1:0-19573 GCF_022776125.1 Hallerella sp.
GTAGCATTCCACCAGATGCCCAAGCGAAGTCTTGATTTTGCAAACCCCAAGTCTGTAGGATTCGTCGTGGGAATCCGTATGTATGGTGACGGAAGGCTTCGGAGAAAAAGGTCGATAGTTCTTGGGGCCGGTCACTTCGAAATAATCTGGGAGCTGGTCCGTTAGCCCATGCAAGAATAGTGCTGAAACGTATGAAAAGATGAATCTGGGATACTTGTATTGAAAAACAAGGTAATCGTCCCGGATCCATTGCTCCTGGGCGTAGAATCCCTTGTCTACCTTGACAAGGCCCTGCTTTCGCACGAAGTCAGTCAAGAACCACGAAGGAATCTTGTGGTTGTCAACTTGTTTTCGCGTGATATAGCCGCTGTTCGCGTTCAGCATTTTTTCCAGTTTCTTTTCGTTTGTTTCTTGCATTTCAAACTAAATATATAATAAAATGGTTTAAAATGCAAGTTTTAAATCTTTTTGCCCGCCACAGAGCATTAAAGACGCCAAAATCCCCGCGAAAATCAAGAACGACAGCACTTTCAACAGCAAGGTGATGGTGCATGCGTCTCCTGCGTCACCAGCCCCGAAAAGGGGCAATATACCTAGCACGATATATCAACCAGTTGCGGCATTGTGATAAAATCGTCGGAGTGGTTGATTATTTTCCTCGCGTCAAGAATTCTGTTTTACGAAGATTTGTGTGAGTCGAAAAGTTTGGGGATGGCATGATTCACCCGTCGACTTCTGTCCACGGAATTTGATCGGCGCGTTCCAGCTCGTAAATCAGACGGAGAGAATTCGAATCCAGCGTTCCACCGAGGATCTTGAATTCGTCCAGGATGCCTTCGAATCGGCTGTCGCCAAGGGTAAAGCTCTGCACGTTTCCAAAACCTTTCGAAAGTTCAAAGTCCGTGTTCCGAATGACTTTGCCGTCTTTGAGAATGGTGATGTGATGGCCGTTGATGGAAACAGCGTAATGATGCCAGTTGCCGTCGGCAATCTTGGAAGAGCCGTAAACGGTCGTGTCGGAAATGACGAGCGTATCCGAATCCACAAAGAGTTCCACGCCCAGGTTCTTGCTCGAACCGTTCTGTCGAATGACAATTCCGAGCGAATCTTCTAGGGCGGTGAAGAGCGCAATGCTCGAATCGCTTTCGAATGCGGACTTCTCGATTTTTGTCCAGAATGAAACGGCGAAATTGCCGTCTACGATGACAGGGAACGCCTTTACTGTATCCGGTTTATCGCCCGCGGCATAAGCTTTTGCCCCCGCCCAAACGCCTTCGGCGCTTAAAGAATCCCAGTGCATGCTGTAGCGCACCTGCGAAGAAAATACGGGCTGGATTTCGGAATTGAAAATGTAAAGCTTTTGGCTGGTCGATGCGCTCAAATCGACGGTCGGGAAAACGCTCCAGTAAAGGGTCGAATCCGCGGTGCTGTAAACCTTTTCGGTCGGCAACACAAAACCGTTGTCGTCCACCAGGAGCGGGGACGCTACTTTGTTCGAAATCCAAATCGGGAATGTGGCGGAATCCACATCCGTCTGGATTTTGGACTGTAACGAATCCGGGAGGGTGCGGCTCAAAATCAGCTGCGCTTTTGTTGCTTTGCCAGAAACCGTATAGGCTTCGCCTTCGTCGATTTCCATGTCAACGTAGTGAGTGGATATTTTCTGCGAGCTGTAAACCGTGAAGTAGCTGTAGTCGGCTTCCGGAATGGCCGTCAAAACAGCGATGCCGTTCGAAATGTCCGTGTCGGTAATGACGGTGCAGCTGAGCGTTCCGTTCAGGCAGAGCGTGTTGCCTGCCGAGATTTTGTACGCTTCGATGTCTATGGCGATTTCGGATGCGGTCGAAAGTTCCGTGTTCAAGGTGAGCGTGTTATTTTCCACGGTTTTCGTGTCGCTTTCAATTTCAAGTTCTTCCTTGGAAACGAGGTTCGATTCCGCATTTTCAAAAAGAACGGTGTATTCGCCATCGGCAAGATTGCAAAGCAAAATCTGATAGTTGCCGTTTTCATCGGAGACGGTCGAGTAGAGTATGCTGTCTGCGTGGGCGGTATAATCGCTTGCGACAACATAGACGGACGTGTGGGCGACGGCGTCGCCTGCGTGCGTGACGACTGTTCCAGCAAGCGTTTTGCCGGATTCCGTCGTGCTGATGACGCCCGCGTGATCGGAGCTGCTGCAGGCTGCAAGGATCAAGGCTCCGCCAGCGAGCATGGAATATTTTTTCCAAAGTGTCATGGCTTGGCCTCCGCGTCGAGATTCGAGAACAGGTGAATATTCATGTGGTAAACGCCGTCCGCTTTTTCCTGATCTTCGGCGACAATCTGGTGCGCCTTGGCCTTGAATGCCTGGAGCTCCGCTTCGAGCTTTTTGTAAGCGTTCTTCGAAAGGCTAAAGACGAGGGTGTTCATCACGTGCGGATTCTTGCTCGGGGTGAGCAAGGCTTCTTTCGAAAGTTCAAAACATTGGAGCTGGTATTCGCGAATCAGTTCGTCGTTGTTGTACGGGCCGCTCGAAATGGAATCCTTGGTCGGCTTCCAAAAACCGTCATCGTTTTTACGGATAAGGCCGAGTCGAGAAAGCAGTGCGATGGATTCGTTCAGCTTGCCGATCGTGACCTTGGGGAATATACGCTTTGCGACCGAGGAAAGGTCGTCGGAAACGTCCATCACGTCTAAAATAGCGAAGAGGGCGCTGTGATACCACTTGGCGTAATATTCATACGCGTCGGAATTCAAGAGCATCTGCGGGTGCGGATTGATCTTCAAGAGTTCTTCCATGGCGTCCTTGCGGACCGCATCCGATTTTGCCTGGTCGAGCTTGACCATGGATTCAAAGTATTTCGCTTCTTTGCGGTTGAGTTCCAAAACTTCGATGAACTTTTGGACCATGCGCGGGGAAACCTTTTTGCCGCGGAGGACATCGGCGAAGTAGCTTCGGGTTTTGGGAAGCCCGAGCCTTGCGCAGATTTCGGTACGGCTAAAAGAAGGCTCTACAAGAGCCCTTGCGCCTTGATATTCCGCGAGATACTTGCGAAAATGCGTATATTGAAAGATGTCGGTCAATTTTTCCACGTTCTTAATATAAATAAAAAGTCTAAAATTGAGAACGTTCTTATTTTTAAGGTGTGACAAAAGTCGCTTTTTTCGGAATTTGTCATTTTTGACAAAAAAACCGAACTAAATTTGCATTATGAGTCATACAGGATACCGCATTTTACATACATCAGACTGGCATTTGGGCAATTCCTTGCACGATCATTCGCGAATCGAGGAGTACCGGTCTTTTCTTGCAGAATTAAAGAAAATCATCGTTTTGAACGAAGTGGATGCGTTGCTCGTTTCGGGGGATATCTTCGATACAGGTTCCCCGAGCAATGCGGCTTTGGAACTTTATTACTCCTTTTTGACAAGCCTGAACGGAACGTGCTGCCAAAATGTGGTCGTGACCGCGGGCAATCACGATTCGCCGGCAACGCTCAATGCCACCCGTGAGCTGCTCGAACTTTTGAACGTGAAGGTCGTGGCGACCCCGGATGCGGAAAAGCATTTTGTAAACGAAGTCTTTGCGCTACCGAGTGAAGAGGCTCCGCAGGTCATCGTTTGCGCGGCTCCTTTCCTGCGCGATGCCGCTTTGCAATCGAGCCTTGGCAGTGAAAAGTTCGAAACGGATGAACAGTTCGTGCGTGCGGGAACAAAGGCGCATTTCGAAAAACTTCAAAAGCTCGCCCTGGAGCTGCGCGAAAAGCTCGGGAAGAATTTGCCGATCGTGGCGATGGCGCACCTTTATGCCGCCGGAGCTGCCCCTTCGGAAAATGCAGACGATACGGAATATACGGTCGTCGGCAATCTGGAAAATGTGAATTCGGAAATTTTCCCGCCGGTCTTCGACTATGTTGCCCTTGGGCACATTCACCGTTCGCAGAAGGTGGCCGGTGAAGATCGGATCCGCTATTCGGGATCTCCGCTTCCGATGGGCTTTGACGAAGCCCGTTCCCAGAGTGAAGTGCTTGTGGTGGATCTGGAAGAAGGAAAGCTTCCGGTCATTCGCCCGATGGGACTTTCTTTACCAAGAAAACTTGTGACGATTTCGGGCGCGGACCTTTCGGAAATCCGTGAAAAGGTTTTGCGTCAGGATAAAGAAACTCCGGGCGCCTGGATTCGAGTGCAGTTTACGGGTGCGGGAACCGTGGGAAGCCTCCGTCAAAATCTTGCGGAAGACTTTAAAAAGACGAGCCTTGAATTGGTGCATGCGGAATATGTTGCCCGTGTAGATAATTCGCACACGGCGATCGAAGAGGAAAAGGACCTTTCGGAATTTTCGCCGACAGAAGTTTTTACCCGTCGCATGGAAAATGAAAAAGATGAAATGGGACTTTCCCAGAATCCGGAATTGAAGGCGCGCGTGGAACTCGCATTCCAGGAAATTTTGAAGGCTGTTCAGGAAGGTCAGGTGGACTAATGAAAATTATCGCACTCCATTTTAAAAATGTGAATTCCCTCGCTGGGGAATGGAATATCCGTTTTGACGATCCTGCCTTTTTGCGCAATCATCTGTTTGCTATTTCCGGTCCGACGGGTTCGGGAAAATCTTCGGTACTGGATGCGATTTCGCTTGCGCTTTACGGTAAAACGCCGCGTCAGGACAATGTGTCGGACAAGCGTGGCGGTGTTTCGGTCGGCCCGGAACTCGTGATGACGACAGGAACCGGGGAGTCTTTTTCGGAAGTGATTTTTGAATCTGCCGGCAGCCGATACATGGCGGTTTGGAAGGTGCACCGCAGCCGTAATCGCGCCGATGGCGCAATTCAGGGCGTGGACCGCAAGATTCTTTTTGAAGAGAAAGGTTCTTTTGTCGCCAAAGATGAATATTCCAAATCGATCGAAGCCCAAAAGAAAATCGAAGAAGTCGTCGGACTGAACTTTGACCAGTTCATGCGCGCCGTGATGCTTCCGCAGGGAGGCTTTGACAGTTTCCTCAAATGCAAGCGTGAAGAAAAGGCGGCGATTCTCGAAAAACTTTCCGGCCAGGAAATCTACCGCAAAATTTCGAAAGCGGTCTATGAACGCAATAAGGCAGAAGATGCGCATTTGAAAGAACTGCAGAACCTGCTGAGCGGCATTCAACTGCTCCCGGAAAATGAAGAACGCGATTTGAAGGCTTGGATTGAAAACTCGAACAAGATCAAGGCTTCGAAGGAAGCGGAACTCAAAAAGAACGAAGAGTTCAAACGCATTCTCGGCGAAGTCGTGACCGCGGAAAAGGAATGTCAGGACTTGCGCAAAGCCGTAGAAGCGCTTTTGCTTGAAAATCGCAATCTGGAACCGGATCGCAAACGCCTTTCCCGTGGAAACGAAGCACAGCTTTTGATTCCGGAACTGGAAAAGCTCGAACTGATCCGCAAGGATTATGCGGCAAAGACTGCAGATAAAAAGAATCTGTTGCAGAAGATTCCAGAATGCGAACTGAACAGGCGTCAGGTCCAGACGGAACTCGATGCGAAGACTCGCGAAGAAGACCGCTTGCGTGCTGAAGATAAGGTGCGAGGCGAACTTCGCGAAAAGGTTTCGAAGTTGGATTCGGACATTATTCGCTTGGAACAGATCTGCAGCGAAAAGATTGCGGAAATCCGCGGCAAAAAGGCACGCCTCGAAGAACTTCGCCAGAAAAGCGTTCAGCTGAAGAATAGCCGTGCAGAAGTCGAAAAGGCTCTTGCGGAAAACGAAAACTACGAAAAGGCTCACCCGACGCACAAAATGCTCGAAAGCGAACAAGCGGTGATTTCGGACCGTTTGAATCATTTGGCCGATTCGAAAAATGCAGTTCTCAAGGCAAAAGATGCTTTGGTAGTCGCCAAGACCCGTCGCAATGAAGCGGAAAATATTTGGCGCAATCAGCTTTTGAATTTGAAGAACGTGAGCGAAGAACGCGATCGTTGTTTGTCGAACGATATGAATAAAATTGTGTCGTTTGTGCAGGCTTCGCTTTTGGACGGGGACATTTGCCCGGTGTGCGGTAGCCCGTATCACGCAGAACATGAAAAAACGGAATTTACCAAGGGCGATTTGACGGCGACGGCAGGGCGCTTGAACAGTCTGCAATCCCGTTACGAAAAGGCGAAGAATGCGCTTAGTGATGCGGAATACAGGCTCCATGCCGCAGACGACGTCATCAAGAATTGCGAAGAAGACGTCGTGAACAAGAACAAGGCTTCTTTGGAATCTTTCCAGATGGTCGTGGAAAAACTACGCCCGTTCGGTTTTGCGGAAGCGGATCTCGAAGTGCCTCAGATAGTTCTTTCGAAGATTCGCACCTGGGCTTCGCAGTGGAGCGCCTGCGTCAAGAATATCGAATCTTGCAAAAGACAGATCGCCGTTTTTGAAGCAAACGAAAATAGCTTGGCGCAAAATGTGGAAACCGCACAGGCGGACTTGCGCCTTCTCGAAGACGACCTGAGCAAGAAAAAGGCGGAAACCCAAGATCGCGTGATGGAACGTCAAAAACTTTTCGGATCTCGCGATGTGGCAGAAGACCGCCGTGAAAGCCAGGAAAAGATCGATGCCGTTGCCCAGTTGCGTGTGGAACTCACCGAAAAGCGCGAACGCTGCACGAAAAATCTCGCCTCGGTCCGTTCTGAGCTCGACACGATTTCGAGGCAGATTACGGAACGCGAACGCGAGAAGGAATCCTTGGATGCGGATCTCAAGGCAAAGCTGCGTGAGCACGGCTTCGGTTCGGAACAGGATCTGAAGAATGCTGTGATTCCGGAAGTGCTTCGCTTGCAGATTACGCAAAAGATTGAAAAGGTAACCGCGGATCTCGCCTTGAGCCAAGGAAAATCGCAACAGGCGGAAGAACGCTTGGATCACTTGCGTTCCTTGGATACGGGACATCAGACCTTGGAGACTGTGGCGTATAAGCTCGAAACCTTGGCAAAGGAAATTGCGGACCTTACCGAAGAATTGGGCAAGAAGACGCGCCTTTACACGGAAAACGATGTGGCGAAGAAAAACTTCCAAAAAGTAATCGTCGAAAAGGAAGCTCAGGATCAGAAGGTACACGTTTGGAGTACGCTGAATTCCTTGATCGGTAGCGCAGACGGTAAGAAGTTTGTGGAATATGTGCAGCAGCTGACTCTTCGCAAGTTGATTTCGGCGGCGAATAAACATTTGCACAGCTTGGATCCGCGTTACAAGATTGAAACCGATGAAACGGGCTTGAACATTTCGCTGTATGATGCGGAATGTGGAACGTCGCGTCCGTCGGCGAACCTGTCGGGCGGTGAAACGTTCTTGGTGAGCCTTTCGCTCGCCTTGGGACTGTCTTCGCTTGCGAGCCAGCGCGTTCGAATCGATACGCTGTTCCTCGACGAAGGTTTCGGTTCTTTGGATGAACATAAACTGCAGAAGGCAATCGAAGTGCTTCGCAATTTGGGTGAGCGCAGCGATAAGCTTGTCGGAGTTATCTCTCACGTGGGCCGCTTGAAGGAAGAAGTTTCGAATCATATCGAAATCATTCCGTCTGGAAGCGGACACAGCCAGATTGTGGGACCGGGCGTTTCTATGGGAGTCGTCTAAAATCTTCTAAATATTTGACAAAATATGTCATGATTAAAATGATTAATCGCTGAAGATTTTGAAAATAAAAAAGCCGCATCCTTGACGGGTGCGGTTTTCTCTTTTATAATTCAAGACGGTTTAGCTCGGGCGCGGCAATTTCTTTGAGGAGAGCGCCTTTTTATAAATCAAAAAATTCTTACGGCTTATCGCCGATTTTCAAAAACATTTTCTGAGGAGAAATCCATGAAGCTTTTGAACAAAGCTTTGCCTTTGATCGTCTTGTCTTCGGTCGCTTTTGGAGTTGCGAAGACAGACAGCACCTTGCTCTATTTTGCAGAAGGGAATAGCAAAAATTCTTTGACATATCCCGGAAGCCCTGTGGCCGCAAGTAAAATCCAAAACCCTAAAGCGAGCTTTTCGCCGAATACCTATTGTACGGATATCGGCTCCAATGGAAAGTTCAACAAGAACGCTTTTCAGCTGACCCATTTGAAGTACAGCTTTAACAAGGATTATAAAAAAACACGTCCAAACGGTTCGCCTTACATCGAATGCCATTATGCCGCGGAATATAAGGTCAATTGCGGAAACGGTCTTTCGTATAAGGGAGACTTTAAATGGGGAATTTCGACGGTGGGGAAGTCGAGCAGCAAATGGACAGACGTTCCCCTTTCGGAATACAATGCGACGACGGGCAAGTTCTTACCGAAAAAGGCTTGCCGCGATTTGAATCGTGTTCCGACCGAAGAAATCTTTAAAATCTGGAACGGCAGAAAGGTTGCCTTCCCCGAAAAAAAGAACGGTTCGAAGAAGCTCGCCCGTCCTGTCGTTTTTGTGCCGGGGCATAATTCTTCGTTCATCGCTTTTGGCGCTCAACCGATTGGGAAAACGGACCCGAGCGATGCGAATTATTTGAACGGAAACGTTTCCGGCTATGATGACGGATCTTTGCCGGATATCATCGCCCGAGACCAGAATCTAGACGTGAGCGCAAAGGGAATCAACAAGAACGGTTTGTACTTCTTCACGGCACCTTACGAAAAGAAGAACGGCAATCTGGTGCAGGTCCTGCCGCAGTGGAAGAACAATCAGAGTAAAAAGTCTATTTCTTTTGCGCTTTACAAGTATCTTGAAAATGTTTTGGCAAAGCATTACGGAAAGAACTGGTGGAAGAGTGATAAGAATCAGGTCGACCTGGTGGCGCACAGTCAAGGCGGTCTTGTCGTCCGCGAAATGCTCCGAGGCTTGCGCGCAAATTCCAAGCTTTACCCGGTGGGCAACAAGAATGCGGCGAACCATATCCGTCGTGTTGTGACGGTGAATACGCCGCACTTTGGCTCGGAACTGGCTGATGATTACAAGACAATCCAAAAGTCTTATCCGGCAGTAGCCGCTTTCATCAAGGAAGTTCAAGACCAGAAGAATATGGAAAGCAAAACGAAGCAGAGCTATTACAAGAACCAGACTCTTCTTTACGCCAAGGTGGATAAGGATCTCAAGAAGTTCTTCCAGGAAGGCGCAAGCAAGAATGCGGCGAATATGATGCTTCAGCAGCTGAATTTAGATAGACCGGTGTTGAGCGCCATCGGCGAAAGCCTTTTCCCGACGAGTTTTCTCACGGGAATGCTCGGTGCCGCAACCGATGTGAGCGTCCGTTTAACGGGTAGTTACGTCGGCGATTTCAAACTGCAAACGAATTACCGTGTGATGGGCGGTCTTTTATCCAAGAGAGAAACGAAAAAGATTGACTTCTTGAAGCCTTTGCGCGATACGCTTTGGGCTTGGCACGTGGACGGAAGCCATCTTGCAACGCATTCCTCCTTTGTGCAGGCTTTGACAAAAGAAGGCTATCCCAAGCTTCCGAACGGCAAAAAGGTTCAGATGCGTCCGATGTTCTCTTCGGACATGCGAGGCATTCGCAATTACATGATGAATCAGCTCGCGGAAGGCAGTACAGAATTCTGCAGAGGCAGTGACGTCGCCAAGAGCAGTTGCTTCTCGGTCACAACCTTTATCAATACGCTTCTTTACAAGTCTAAGGGCTTAAAGCTTTCCCAGTTCGAAGGCGTTCAAAAGTGGCTCGACTTCTACAACAATTTGATGGAAGAATGGCTCGGTTCGAGCGATTTACTTGTGACTTCTTACAGCCAGCAGTTTATGGATAAAAAGAAAAAGCTCGGCCCTAAATACCAAAAAGAATTTTTGCAGCCGCGCACTTATACCATTTCTCTTTCGCAGATGCCGAATGTTTCCCCGTTCAACTTTATTCCGCACGGAGACGTTCTGGACTACGGCTCGGTCGATAATTCCAACTACAATCTTCACCTGAAGATGATTAAACACGAAGGCGCTCCGCGTAAGGGCTTGGACCTTTACTGCGCCCTAGATGATTCCAAGTGCAATCTCGTCAAAAAGAAGATTCAGTACAAGAAGGCTGCTGCCATCGGCGGAATCGTTTGGGCGGACGTCGAAAAAGTCCTGGGTGGTGCATAATGAAATGGCTCCTGTTCGCCCTGTTGATTTTCCTCGGCGCGTGTTCGTCCAAGGATAAATCTTCCGAAAATTTGACTCCCAAGAAAGCTCTCGGTTGGACTTCGGCAGGTCTTTCTGTCGATGCTTCGGATGCAGCAGCGATTGGAACGGGCATTGAATCCGTTACAAGTGTCGGCGAATATCTCTTTGCCAGGAACGATCGCGTTCTCGATGGAGAAAGGCGCTACCAGCTTTTCATTGGAAAGGTAGGGAGCCTTTTGTGGAAAGAACTTGAGCTTCCCGGTGGCGATGTGCCGAATGTTTTGTTTGCGGACAGCGGAATGCTCTTTGTCGGAACGTACTGGAGTCACGGCGGAGCACATCTTTGGAAGTTCAATCCGCAGACGGAAACGTGGACGGAGTTCCTGCTTCCCGAAGTTTCCAAGGCGTACCCGATTTCCGATACCGCATACGGTATCGATGGGATTGCAAAATTCCAAGGTCGCTTAGTGCTGTCGCTTTCCCATGGAAAAATGGGCGAACGCAATCCCATCTATTTTGAACAGCCAGACGGTTCCTGGAAAATCTTCAACGAAGGTTTTCCCGCCGAAGAATCCTTTATGCGTGCCGTGGAATGGAACGGTTCCCTCTTCGCCATGACCTATGGGAACGGCATTGTGCGATTCGATACTTCGTGTACAAAATGGAAAGCGCTTTCGGCTCCACAGCTCGTTTGCGAAAACGGAACGTGGAACGCCTCGTCGACGCTTGCAAGGGATGCTGTGAAAAATGAAAACGGATTGCTGGTGGGCTATGCAAATCTCGAAGGGTTCTTTGGACTTTCTGAAGCGGAAACGTGGACGCCCAAAGTAGACTGCTCGCTTCTTCTGCAAAATGAAGACGTGCAACTTCTTTCCCGTTCGCCTGCTTCCGTGTACCGAATCCTTCCGTTTCAAAACCGCTTTATCGCTCTCGGTGAAGGCTCGGCGATTTACTCTCCCAAGGAAAATCGCTGGAACGCTCTTCCGCCGATTCCGGGCGTTGCGGAAATCTTAGACGGTGTACTGGTAAAGGACACGCTTTACGTCGCCGCGTTCCAAAAGGGCGTCATGAAACTCCCGACGTCATCTTTGGATTCTTTACTTCAAAATCAAACAGTTCTTTCGGAGGTTTTCGAATGAAAAAATTATGGGCTTTGGGCCTGCTTGCTTCGGCTCAGATCGGCATTGCCGCCGAATCGTTCGGCGGAATCGGTCTTGCCATTTATCCTTCTGAATCCGGCGCAGAAGTCGCTCACGTTGTACAGGGTTCCGCTGCAGAAAAGGCGGGCATCGTCATCGGAGATTTTCTGCTTTCGGCGAATGGTGTTCCGCTCGAAGGGGAAAGTTTGGAATACGACATGGAAGTCCTCCGTGGAAATCCGGGCGAATCTTTGGAACTTTCTGTGCAACGGGATGGTGAAATTTTGACGCTTCATCTTGAACGTGAAAAGCTTGTGGTGCAGTCGGAAACGGAAAACGCGCAGGCGCTTTTCAACAAATCCGCGAACGAGGAAATGGTGCACCTGGATGACGTAGAACTTGCGACGTTAAACGCCCAGGTTTACGCATCCAAAAGTTTGAGCTCCGCTGAAGAAACGCCTCGGAATATTCAGAACCTTTCGGACTTTTCCCGTGGAGAAATCGCATTTGAACTTTCGGAATCGGGAACGGCTCATTTGACGGTCCTTTCGGCGAAGGGCCAAAAGGTACGTTCGATGCAGTTCGAAGGCTCTATGGGTGCAAACCGTATTTCTTGGAACGGCAGTATGCTTCCGGCGGGAAATTACCTTGTACGTGTTTCGCAGAATGGAAATACGCTCTACTTTCAGGGAGCGCTTCGCTAAAAGTTCTCCTATAGCCTCATTCTAAAAAGAAAAGGAGCCGCAACGCGACTCCTTTTCTTTTTTTCAAAGAGAGAAGCTTACTTTCTCGGACCTTCTGCCTTGTAACGGGAAATGACCGTTTCGTAAAAGTTAAAGGTCTGCTTGGCAATGCTCTTCCAGCTGAACACGTCGATGGCGCGCTGCCTGCTCGCTTCGCCGTACTGCTTTGCCAAATCTGGATTGTCGAGAAGTACGTTCAGCTTTTCGGCGAGAGCGCACTGGAACTTTTCGGGATCCTTTGGTTCAAAGTTCGTAGCCGAAGTCGGTTCGAGCGGAACGAGGAAGCCTGTTTTGCCGTCCACGATGATTTCCGGAATGCCTCCGACGGCGCTTCCGACGACAGGTGTTCCGCAGCTCATCGCTTCCAAGTTGATGATGCCGAACGGTTCGTAAAGGGACGGGGTGACGAATGCGGTTGCATACGTGTAAAGAACGCGCAGTTCCTTGTGATTCATCATTTCTTGAATCCAGAAAATGCCATCACGGGTCTGCTTCAAAGCATTGATCTTGCTTTCACATTCCGCGGCGAGTTCCGGGGTGTCCGGGGCGCCTGCGCAAAGCACGACCTGAACATCCTTTCGAATGTGCGGGATTGCACTGATCAACTGCGAAATTCCCTTCTGACGGGTAATGCGTCCGACGAAGAGAATGAAAGGCTTGTCCTTGTCGATGCCGAACTTGTCGAGAACTTCCGGTTCAAAAGTTGGCTTGTAAAAATCCGGGTCAATGCCGTTGTAAATCACTTGAACGCGGTCTGCGGGAACGCCGTAGAGTTCCATCACGTCGCGCTTCATTTCTTTGGACACGGCGATCACGCCGTCGGCTGTCTGGTAGGCAGAACGTTCGATCCAAGTGCTCATCTGGTAGCCACCGTTACCGAGCTGTTCCGCTTTCCACGGACGATGCGGTTCAAGGGAGTGGGTCGTGAGCACGAGCGGGCATTCAAAAAGCTTGCTTGCAACGACACCGCCAAAGTGGCTGTACCATGTGTGGCAATGCACAATGTCAATGTTTTTCAGACTGCTGGCCCACTGCAGGTTAATGTCGAGCGGGTTCAAAATCTTGGACATGCGCGGGTCAACCGGCTTCGAATCGAGCTTTGGCGCAAATCCCAGAGCGTGCAGGTTCTTTTCAAAATCGTTCTGCTGGCCAAAAGCGCGGGCTTCGATTTCGCAATGAGCGCGAAGTTCGCGGGAAAGGAACTGAACGTGAATGCCGGCACCGCCATAGATGTCGGGAGGAAATTCATTGGTAAGAAGAGCGACTTTCATACTATCAAATCTATTTTAATTCCAAAAAATATGCACGCTTTCTGTTTACTTCAACGCATCTTCAATGTCCTCAAGCGTCAAAATTTCGGAAAGAACGTTCCATTTTTGTGATTTTGGATTGTAAACAGCATAGGCGGGGACGCCACTCTTTCCAAGGTTGCGAAGGAGATTCGTGACTTCTGCGCTTTCGAGCGTGTAATCGGCGCGTACAAGAATCGCGTTGGCGTCCGACAGAACTTTCTTCACATCTTCGCGCGACAGCACGACCGCTTCGTTTGTTTTGCAGGTTAAGCACCAGTCCGCGGTCACATCGATAAAAATCGGCCTCCCTTCTTGGGCGAGAACCTTCCAGTTCGCTTCGGAGTAATTGTACCAGCCGTCTTCACCCAAAGTCTTTTCGGCAGCGGCACGAGACTTTGCCTCAATCACGCTTTGGACTGCCGGCTTTCCGCCGAGGAACCATGCCGAGAACAAAAAGCCTGTCACCGCCAAAAGGAAAACCGGTTCGCGAATAAAAGGTTTATTCGGGCGAGCGAACTTTCCAAAGATCACCGAAAGGAGCATGGCGCAGAGCCCAAACGTTGCAATGATGGCTGCGCCTTCTGCACCGGTCATCTGGAAGCCAACCCAAACGAGCCAAATCGCCGTACCGAGCAAAAAGATGCCGAGAACCTTTTGGAACTTCGCCATCCAGATTCCGGGTTTCGGGAAAACCTTCAAAACCTTCGGGAAGATCGCGACCAAAATATACGGGAATGCAAGACCGAGCGCCGCTACCGTAAAGAACACAAAAAGAATAGCCGCACTCTGCGTAAAGGCAAACCCCATGGCGGTCCCGAGGAACGGAGCAGAACACGGTGTGCTCAAAAGCACCATCAGAACGCCACTCAAGAAGGCGCCTGCAAGTCCTTCCTTGCGCGTCGCCGCGTCCATCTTGGTAAGAGCGCTTCCCGGCAAAAAGATTTCAAAAAATCCGAACAAATTCATTGCAAATGCCGAAAGCAGCACCACCATAAAGGCGACAAAACCCGGATTTTGAAACTGGAAACCCCAGCCCGCATTTCCGCTGCCCGCTTTAATCAAAGAAACAATTCCGGCGAGCACCCAGAACGAAGTGAGAATTCCTAAGACCAAAGAAACGGTCAGCTTCCAAAGGCGCGCCCGGGTTTCGCCCGCGTTGCGGACAAGGCTAAAAAGTTTTAAGAAAAGCACCGGCAAAACGCATGGCATCAAGTTCAAAATCAGGCCGCCCAAAAAGGCGAGTCCCAAAAGCAGAGCTAGGGAGTCATGGGAGTTTTTTTTTGAAGATTCTTCGAACTTTGATTCGAGCTTGAGCTCCAAGGCAGCGTGTACGGTTTGCGGAGCAAGGCAGATCTGGCTGCAAGCCTGGTAGCCGAATTCCACGTTGGTCGTGCTGGTGTCATAATCGGCGGCAATGGCTTTCACTGGAATCTTCACTTCAAAAGTTCCCTTGAAAACGAGATTCTCAAAATCCAGCGCTTCGCTGTATTCCTTGATCGGTTCCGGCCAAATCGCTTCGCCAAATTCTATGCCGCGCGCCTGAATGTCCAAAGTCGAAGGTTTTAAAAACGGATCCGCGGGAATGTTCGCATTCACGTGCCACTTTTCAGGAATCGTGATTTGCACGGTCACCTGGGTTCCAACCTTTGTCGCTTCGGACGGGTAAAGAATTTCCATCTTCGGCGGAGCCATGCCGTTCAGGTTCACACTGCCGACGTCTAGGTCAAAGCTTTCCGCAAAGGATTGCGAACAAAAGAAGAACAAAATGACCCAAAGCATGCTCTGCAACTTATAAGTGGCTAAAACTTTTTTTTCAATCGTTTTCAAAACAAAGGACTCCTTTGTATAGTTATCTTTGGCAATGTCGTTTTTGGATGCTCAAGCTGAGGGAGCGGAGCATTATGGCCACCATTCAGGGACCAGTTCGCAATCAAGATATATTGAACTTTTGGAATCGCCATCGGAACCAAATTTACAAATTGTGTTCCCGTAAAATACGAGACGACGTGCCGATTCAGGATCTTCTGCAAAATGTATACATCCGCTTGCATACGCACTTTGAAGACGTGTGTCATCTACAAAATCCAGGTCGATGGCTGTACCGAGTTGCAGAAAACCTCTGCAATGATGAATTTCGCCATAAAATGCGGGAACAATGCGTCTGTGAAAGCTTTTACCACTATCAGGTCAGCCGGAATGCGGCAAATCAAAAACAACTGTTCGATGAGCAGGATGTAAACACGCTTCTTGACCGAATTTCGCCAAATATGGGAACACTGGTCGATTTGCACTATCTCAAAGGATTTTCTGTACACGAACTGTCCGAAATGACGGGGATCAAGCGTTCCACCGTCGCCAAAAAGATCTGTGTATCGATCGGAAAAATGCGGGAAAATGTCGTGGACTCGGTAAAAAAGTCTTAAAGAATTTGGTAATATTAAAGAGTGAAGTTGATTCTCCGCTCTTTCCTCTTTTTTATCGTGTCTGTCGCTTTCGCGGCAGATGGCTGGAATAATTTCTCCCGTACAGAAAATTTCTACGCGGGAGCCGTTGCGAATGGAACGCTGATTCTTGCGACCGATGGCGGCGTCCGTTTTATCTATTCGAATGGATTTTCCGAGGTCTATTCGTCGGAAGACGGTCTCGAATCATCGATTATCTACGGTGTCGTCCATGCGGCGAACGGAGAAATTTTGACCGTTTCCGATAAGGGCCTAATCGCCACTTATGAGGGTAACGGAAGATTCATTACGGTGAACCGTTCTTATGCTTCGAACGGGACAGAACTTGTGCAGGGGCTTGCAGTCACGTCGGATTCGATTTTGGTCCTCGGTTTCCGCGATAAAATTTCCTTTTTCGATTACGTGAGCCGAAAGTCCGTGATGACGCTTTCGCGCATTGGGGACGTTTCCTTGAAGGCGCTTTCTCCTTCGGCAATGCTTGTCCAGGGGGATTCTCTTTTTGTCGCCTTGGGTTCGGAAGTGTATGTGCGTGAAGTGAATTGGCAAGCTCTCGCGCAAGATATTTTACTTGCCGATCCGGATTCCTGGACTTTGGCCGGTTCGTATGATAGCGGAGATACGGCGAAGGTTACAATTCGGCATCTCGCATGGAACAAAGGCGCTCTTTCGGTGAGCTTTGACAAAACGCTTTCTCCGATTGTCGCTTTGAAGGACACGCTTTCGGCAGGCAAGTTTGCCAATCTTTGGAAGAATGACAGTTCCAAGGTGCAGCAGGTTCTAGAAAGCGAAGAAGGCGCCTATTTGGTGGGGAAGGATTCCGTCTGGTTCTATAATGGGGCGGAACTTTCGAATGTGTCCGCTTGGTCGTATTTCCCGCTCAGGACCCCGTATGCGGCAACGCCTTATGTGGGCGGTAAAGGCGGTGTGACGGTTTACTCGACCTATGGAGAATTCGGCTGGAGCGATGGCGGAGGTTGGGTTTCTCAAGAAGCGCCAAACGATCTGGGTTTTTACGGTGGAATGGAAGCCTATGACCGTTTGCTGAAGAATGTTTCGACCTTGGCGGACGGGAATGTCTTGGTCGGTATTTGGGGCTTTGGATTTCGCATGCATCCGGACAATGGAACGAATCGCGGTGTGGAAATTTCGCCTTCGGAAAATACCTGCGTCGAAGAATACTTCACGGATTTCATCGTGCCGGTGGGCATTACCCCTTCGCCGGATAGCATCGGTTGGCTTGTCAGCTACTGGGGAAAATCTGCGTATGGTATCGCTTACATCGACGAATCGGGCAGCGTAAGCTGTGCAAATGGGGTAGGTAGCGGCAAGTTTGCAGGACCTTTGCGCGCCTCCTGGTCCGATGACAGCACCGAGTGGATTCTTTATTCTTCGGCGGGCAGAACGGAAGGTACAGAAGGATCCGGTCTTTTGGATATTTTCACGATTACGCCGATTTCGCAGACCGGTGGGGAACTGAAGATTGTAGAACAGATGACGGTGCCGACTCCCGACAACAGATACTTGATCGATATGGATTTGGATAAGGCTGGTCGCCTGTGGGCGATTACCTATTCTACGATCGCCTATTGGGAAGTGGGAATGGATTCCGTCCAGCCGCCACATAAAACTTCGAACTTTGAACAGGCGAGTTTGACATCTTTGGCGATGGATCCAAACGATCGTCTATGGGTGGGAACGCTTGGCAGTGGCGTTTATATGATCAAAAAGGTCGCGTCGAATCCAGACACCATGAAGGCGACGAAGTTTGTAACGCGCAACGGCCTGATGAATGACATCGTTTACGACGTCGCCATTGACGCCCGGTTGGGAATCGCCTGGTTCGTCCACAAGAACGGCATGTCCGCATACTCGCGCAGCGACCTGCGAGAAACAGAAGCTTACATGACATCGAAAGGCCCAGAAGTCAAAGTTTACCCGAATCCGGTCCATTTGAACTGGGGTCAGCAGATCAAGTTTGAAAACGTCGCCGAAGATGCAACCATTTCCGTGTACAATTCAGGTGCGCACTTGGTGAAGTTCTTCGCCGGAGATGAATTGGACGGTGGACGCGTCACTTGGGATGGAAAGGATCGCCGCGGTGTTTACGTCGCCCCGGGCGTTTACCACTACCTTATCAAGAAAGGCTCCAAAAAGAAGCAGGGAAAACTGCTGATTTTGCACTGATCGATTCCGCAGAGGTTTTATGAAAAATTTGGGATTTGTCTTGCTTTCGGCATTTTTGATCGCGGGCTGTGCTTCGCAACGTCAAAAGCCTGTCTGCGCTGAAATCGAATACCGCTTGAATCACACGGCGATGTCCCCGGACCAGCGAGAATGGACACGCCAAGAACTTGAACAGTGCCGTGCGGAACAGGAAGAATACGCCAAGTCCGATTCGCTTACGAACAAGTTCAAAAAGAGCATCTATGAACTTTACGCGGATTCCAAAAAGGATTCTGTGGTCGCAGACTCGTCGAACATCCCGTCCGAGGAAGTCGTTAAATGAATCTCGACAAGGTCCGTTCCGATATCCCGAAACGTTTAATGCAGATAGCCGAAGGCATCCGCGATGTCGGCGGTAAATGCTACCTCGTCGGAGGCTTTGTCCGCGACGCCATGCTCGAACGTTCTTCCCGTGATTTTGACGTGGAAGTTTACGACATCGACCAGGAGACTCTTCTCGGCGTCCTCCAAAAGTTTGGCCGCCCGAATCTAGTCGGTAAAGCTTTTGGCGTAGTGCACCTCGTGACTCACGGCCTTGAACTGGATTTTTCCTTTCCGCGTACCGAAAGTAAAATCGGGGAAGGCCATCGGGGCTTTCTCGTCGAAACGCATCTGCACCTGACTTTTAAGGAAGCCGCTCGCCGCCGCGATTTTACAGTCAATGCCATGGGGCTTTCCTTGCCGGATTTGGAACTTTCCGACCCTTACGGCGGAAAGAGCGATTTGGAAAAGGGAATTTTACGCCATGTATCAGCGGCTTTTGCCGAAGATTCCCTTCGCGTTTTGCGGGGCGTTCAATTTGCGTCCCGGTTCTCGTTGCGGCTTGCGCCGGAAACCGCAGAGCTTTGCCGTTCGCTCTCGCTTGCCGATCTTTCTTCGGAACGCATTTTCGAAGAATTCAAAAAGTGGTTGCTCAAGCCCGGCAAACCGAGCATCGGCCTTCAAGCGTTCCTCGAAATGGATCTCGGCAGGTTCTTCCCCGAAATCCGGCCGCTGAATGGTTCTTTTGAGAACTTGGGGAATTTTCTCGACAGGGTCTCCGGTGAACTTTCAAATGTTCCGGACCTCACGTCGCAAGAAGTCCTCGCCTTTACCGCACTCCTTTCCGGAGCGGAGAACGTCCAAAAAGTGAATGCCTTCCTTTCGCGGATTACAAATGAAATTCATCTGCTCAAACGGATTCCACTTTTGTATCGGTTTGTACCGAGCTTGCTCGATCATGCGAACGAACAGAGCTTTGACGCGGAATTTTTACGTCGCGCTTCCGTGGAACAGAACGGATTGTTCCTTGCGTATCTGTATTTGAAATCGACACCGCTTCTCGCAAGCGAAATGCGTGTCGTGCTTGCGGAAAAATTCAAAACCGCTGCCGAAAGTCTGAATGTCTTTACGAACCCGCCGGAACCGCTTTTGAAAGGCGCGGATTTAATCCAAATGGGCCTGCGTCCGGGTCGCCTTTTTGGAGAGCTTATCAAGGAAGAATTTGAATGGCAGTTGCAAGGGAAGATTTCTTCCCATGAAGAGGCTCTGGCTTTTGCCAGAAATCGCTTGGAATCCGATTCCGTACGCAAAAACGTTTCGTTATCATCGAAAAATTAAATTTAAGAGGAATTCCAAATGGACTTTGTCAAGACATCCGAAGC
>NZ_JALFIA010000026.1:0-50178 GCF_022776125.1 Hallerella sp.
GCTCTCGGAAGATGAAGTAAAGGCCCTGATCGAAGAGATCAAGGCCCAGGTTGGAGCTCAGGGCCCCAAGGACATGGGGAAGATCATGAAGGAACTTACCCCGAAGACGAAAGGCCGCTTCGACGGTCGTCGCGTGAGCGATCTCGTGAAAGCAGCTCTTGCTTAATTAGAATTCTTCCAGTCCGTTTGGCGCGGCAAGGATTACTTTGTTCGCCATTCCGATGAATAACCCGTGGCCCAAAAGCCCGGGTATTTTATTTAATTCAAAGTCGAGCTTTGCCGGGTCTGCAATCGGGCCGAACTTTGCGTCGGCAATCAGGTTTCCGGAGTCGCTGATGACCGGACCATCTTTGCCCGGAGCACCCATGCGGACGGCGAGCGTTGCACCGAGTTTTGTTACTTTGTAAGTAACCGATCCGATGGCGTTCGGAAGAATTTCGAGAGGAACGGCGAATTTTTCGCCGAGGGTCTGCACTTTTTTGCCCGAGTCCGCGATGATGATGTAATTGTCTGCCATGGAGGCGACGATCTTTTCGAGGAGGTGGGCGGCGCCGCGGCCCTTGATCAGGTTCTTTGCCGGATCGATTTCGTCAGCTCCATCGATTGCGATGTCCAAGTGGGTCGCTTCGCCGAGGTCGATCAGGGGAATGCCGAGCTTGCGGCACTGAAGCGTGGTGCTCCAGCTGGTGCTGACGGCGGTCACCTTCAGACCTTCGGTCTGGATGCGTTCGCCGAGACGTTCTACCATGTAAGCGGCCGTGCTGCCTGTGCCGAGTCCAACGGTCATGCCGGATTCGATCATGTTAGCGGCGCGGACGCCTGCTGCTTTCTTGAGTTCGTTTAAGTCAGCCATTATCGCCAGTGTCTCCCAAAGTTGTTTTGTTCGTCTTCTGGAAAATCTTCGTCGAAGTCGTCATCGTCTTCTTCCGTGTATTCGTCGGGAAGGCCCGTTTCGAGTTCGGTGACCGAGGGTTCGGTGATGTCCACGATGGTGATTTCGAATGTTAAATCTCTGCCTGCAAAGGGATGGTTTCCGTCGAGCGTGACGGTTTCTTTTTGAATTTCCTTGATCGTGTAGATTGTCGGATCTTCGTCATCGCTCTTGTTGCAAATGTCGCGCGGGTCTTCTGGAATGGAGAATTCCGTCATGTTTGAATCGCGGACCATTTCGAGTTCCATGCCGAGCCAAAGTTCGCCGATGTTGCGGAGCTCTTCCTTGGAAACCTTGATAATCAAGTCTTTGCGGTACGGTCCGTATCCCTTGTCATAGGGAATATGGGCTGTGATATGGTCTCCGACGTGATGGCCTTCCAAGGCGTTTTCAAGACCTTCGATCACGCTGTCGCAACCGTGCATATAGACGAATGGGAAAGATTCGGGAACTTCCTCGATAATTACGCCGTTTTCGTCCTTTAGAGAGTAGCCAATGCTAACTTTTTTGTTTTTCTGAACCGTTTCCATCAAGCCCAAATATAGAAAAGCTATATTAATTTCCATGTTATACGGGATCTATTCTGACATTCATGCGAACTTGCCCGCGCTCGAAGTCGTTTTGGAATCGATGAAAGCGCATGGCGTGGAACGTCGTGTTTGTTTGGGTGATATAGTCGGGTATGGAGCGCATCCGAACGAATGCGTTGCGCTGGTAAAAGAAAATGCGGATATCTGCATTTTGGGTAATCACGACAGCGTAGCCATCCAGTGGGACTCGGATACGGGATTCAACCCGTATGCGAAGAGGGCAATCGAATGGACGCAGAATGCGCTCACTCCGGAATCCAAGGAATACCTTTGCTCGCTCCCTTACGTTTTTGAAGAAAACGATATTTGCTTTGTTCATGCTTCCCCCATGTCCCCGGCGGACTGGATCTACATAACGGATTTGGAAGACGCTCTGGATGCGTTCGATCATTTTGGCGAGCGCCATTGCTTTGTCGGTCATACGCACAGCCCGGTGATCGTGGCGATGCGCGATGGAGAAATCCCGAAGGTCATTGAAACGGGTTCCTATGTTTTGGAAGACGGGGAACGCCTGTTGATGAATGTGGGAAGTGTCGGACAGCCGCGTGACCGCGACCCGCGGGCGAGTTACTGCCTGTATGATTCTGAAAAGCACAGTGTGAATCTTGTGCGTTTGAATTACGATATCAGCTTGACGCAAAAAGCGATGCGTGACGTGGGAATGCCGGACTTTCTCGTGGAACGCCTGGAACTGGGTCGATGAAGCTCGTTCTTGCTGTTTTTGGAAGACCTGGCTCTGCCTTTATCCAGGATGAAGTCGAAAAGTACACGAAGCGCTTGCGCTCTGCGAGCGTGCAGATCGAAGTCGTGGAAATGAAGCAGAGCAAGCGTGACGATCAGGTGAAGAGCCTTGCCGAAGAAGCGGCGGAATTTTCCAAACGTTTCCCCAAAGAAAATTACCAGTGGATTGTGATGGCGGAAGAAGGTAAGCTGATGAATACGATGCAGCTTGCGAACTGGATCAAGCCTCGTTTGACTTCGAACTGCGTCTTTCTCATCGGTTCCGCTTACGGCATTTCTCCCGAAATCAAAAAACAGGCGAACCTTCTGCTTTCGCTTTCACCGCTAACGTTTACGCATGACCATGCCCGTGTGATTTTAACGGAACAGCTTTACCGCTGTCTTATGGTGATAGCCGGTCATCCATATCACCACGTTTAACAGGCGCTCGTCGTTCAACCGTAGCGCGAAGGAAAACGTATGACTGCAAAGATGAATGCTTCTCTCGAAAAAAGCTTAAAGACGGTTTACGCCACTTTAGAAGAAGTGGAACGTTACCAGCATGCAAGCCGTGTTTTGGGCTTTGACCAACAGACGATTTGCCCGCCGCTCGGGATGGAAGAGCAGGGCGAAACTTCGGCGTTCCTGTCGAATAAGGCGTTCCAACTTTCGAAATCAAAAAAGTTTATTTCTGCGGCGGAAGATCTTTACGCCAAGCGTAAATCTTTGAACGAATGGGACCGCACCTTGGCGGAATCTTTGCACCGGGATTACCTGCGCAATAAGAACATTACGCCAGCGATGGACAAGCAGTTCTCTTTGGTTTTCAATAAGGCTTTTGTGAACTGGCTCAAAGCGAAGAAGGCTGCGGACTTTTCGATTTTTGCCGACTCGCTATCGGATGTCCGCAAGGTGAATTTGAAGCAGATAGCTCTTGCGGAAAAGGCGATGCGTGTACCATATGACAATCTTTTGGATGTTTACGAACGCGGCATGACGACAAAGGATTTGACCAAGTGCTTTGACGCTTGCAAGGAGCGTCTGGTGCCGATGCTTCAAAAAATTCAGAAGAGCAAAAAGAAGATCCGCACGGATTTTCTTTCTCGCAAGGTAAGCGACGAATCCCAGCGCCAGATGGCGGAATTCTTGCTGCAGACGATTGGTTTCGATTTTAAGCGAGGCGCCTTTACGACAAGCGAACATCCGTTTACGGATGGACTTGCCAAAGACGACTGCCGCGTGACAACGCATTATCATGAGGATATGTTTGCATCGAATATGTTCTCCATCATTCATGAAGGCGGTCATGCTCTTTTTGAAATGAACCAACCGAGTGAAAATTACGCGCATCACATCAACGGTTGCAAGACTTTGGGTCAGCATGAATCGGTTTCCCGTTTTTATGAAAATCGCATTGGGCGTTCCCGCGCCTTTGTGCATTTGATCTTTAAAAAGTGCAAGGAGTTTTTCCCGACCGTTTTTGAAGACGTTTCCGAAAAGCAGTTCTACGAAGCACTGAACGTGGTGAAACCGAGTTTTATCCGCACGGAAGCGGACGAGTTTACGTACACGTTCCACATCATGATCCGTTTTGAAATTGAGCAGATGATTGTGAACGGCAAGGTCGATATTCAAAGCCTTCCGCAGATTTGGAACGACAAGTACGAAGAATATTTGGGCATTCGTCCGTCGAATGACCGTGAAGGTATTTTGCAAGATGTGCATTGGGCTTCGGGCTTTGGCTACTTCCCGACGTATTCGCTAGGCAACATGTACAATGCGATGTATTACAATCGCATGAAGCAGGAAATCGATGTGGAAGACTGCATTCTCCACGGAGACTTCGGGACGATCAACGGCTGGATGAAGGAATATGTTTGGAAATACGCAGACCGCTTGAATTCCAAGGCTTGGATTCAAAAGATTACGGGCCGCGAATTTACGGCGGACGACTTTCTCGATTACATTGAACAGAAGTACGGCGAACTCTACGGCATTTAATTCACGGTTTATTTTAGAAGGCGAAACCCTTGGAAGGCGAAGCGAAAAAGAAAAGAGAATTGCATTTGACTTTCGCAGCAATGGCGGAACGGAGCATCTCCAAGCGTTTCCGCAGCAAGCTGTGGAGCCCTTTTGTTTCGGCAATCAAGACGTACCGGATGATCGATGCGGGCGATAAAATCGCAGTTTGCATTTCGGGCGGTAAGGATTCGATGCTGCTTGCGAAAATGATGCAGATGCTGCACCGTTATACGGAAAAGCCTTTTGAATTAAAGTTTTTGGTGATGGATCCGGGGTATAATCCGCAGAACCGGGAAAAAATCGAAGCGAATGCGGAACGGCTTGAAATTCCGATTACGATTTTTGAAACGGACATTTTTGAACAGACGGACAAGGTGGAACATTCGCCGTGCTACGTTTGTGCGCGCATGCGCCGTGGACATTTGTACAGCCAGGCGAGAAAACTCGGTTGTAATAAGATTGCATTAGGACATCATTTTTCTGACGTGATCGAAACGACAGTGATGAGTATGTTCTACGCTTCGCAGCTCCAGGGAATGCTTCCCATGCTCCGCAGTCAAAATTACCCGGGAATGACGCTTATCCGTCCGCTGTACAAGATTCACGAAGACGATATCATCGCCTGGAGCCGTGCCAATAATTTGAACTTTATCCAGTGTGCTTGCCGTTTTACAGAAAAGAATTTTGAAAATGAAGATGGCTCCGGTTCGAGCAAACGTCAAGAAGTCAAAGAGATTATTCGCAAATTGAAGCGTGACAATCCGAATATTGAAAAGAGCATTTTCAACAGTCTTCATGCGGTTTGCATTGAAACGTTCCCAGGTTTTAAGGCGAATGGAAAGCCGCATTCCTTTTTGGAACGCTTCGACGAAGAAAATTCCGAACTTTCATGATTGCGTGCCAAAAAAATGCGGTTGCAAACGTCGCCAAGACGCGAGCCAATATCGGCTTTGGAGTAAAGCCGTAAAGGATCCGCATGCGTTAGTCTGCGAAAAGATGTAAAAGAATGGGTGTGATGACCGAGGTGATGACACCTGTAACGCCAATGGCGAGGGAGCTCATCGCACCTTGAGTTTCACCCATTTCCAAAGCTTTAGCAGTGCCGACTGCATGCGAAGCCGTTCCCACGGCAATGCCTTGCGCCACGGGATGCTTGATTTTGCAGACTCGGCAGATGATCGGGGCAACGACGCCGCCCGTAATTCCTGTAATCACAATGGACGCGATTGTAATCGCTGGGATGCCACCGATGCTTTTCGAAAGTTCAACGCCCATCGGAATCGTGATGGACTTGGGTAAAAGTGAAAATTTTAACACGTCTTCAATTTGGAAAATTCCTGCGCAGAGCGTTACAATGGCGAAAGAGGTTAAGGTTCCCACGAGGATTCCGATCAAAATCGGAACGAGATGCGCTTTCAGCTTATCGAGCTGCTTGTAGAGCGGCACGGCGAGTACTGCTGTTGCAGGGCCAAGGAAAATCGAAATATAATCACCGCCGAGATTATAAGTTTCCAGTTTGATTCCGCTGATGAGTAAGAAGCCGATGATCAAAACGGCAGCGATCATCATCGGGTTGCAAATCGAAAGCTTGAATTTTCGACTGCAGGCGACGCCGACTTCATAAGCGACGATCGTCAAGACAATTCCAAAAAAAGGAGTGTTCAAAACTTCACGCATCTTTTTTCCTCTTTTTCTGGACGTTTACCATAATGTCGGTGACTTTGCCAGTGACGGCGAACGTAACGATTGTCGCAAGGACGCTGAGCAAAAAGAAAAGGATCAAATTGCCCTTCAGTACACCGTAAACGGCCAAAATGCCAATGGTCGGCGGAAGAAAAAAGAAGGGGAGCCGCTTCAGGAAAAAATCCGACATCTCTGCAATTTGATCCACTTTGACGAGTTTTGTACAAAGTAACAAAAAGAGGATCAGCATGGCTAAAATATTACCGGGCAGGGGGATTCCGCAAACTCGGTGAAGAAAATCTCCGATGAAGCAAACGGAAAGAATCAGAGCTAATTGGAGTAGTAAACGCATTGTGCGCCAAAGATAAAATTTTTATTTTTATGGCTATGAATATTTTTGACAAATTGGGGCAAGTTTTGCCCTCCGTAGAAAGCCCCGCCCGTTATATGGGCGGAGAAGCGAATAGCATTGTGAAAGACCCTTCTAAAATGGTGGGAACTTGTGCTTTTGTTTTTCCCGATTTGTACGAAATAGGCCTTTCGAATAATGGCTTGCGCATTTTGTATCACGTGGTGAACCGTGAACCGGATTTGTACATGGAAGTGGCGTTCGCTCCGTGGGACGATATGGCGGAACAGATGCGCAAACATGATATTCCGCTGTACACGCATGCGACTTGGAAACCTGTCCGCGAATTTGATGTGGTCGGCATGTCACTCCAGTCGGAACTCAATTTTACCAATGTGCCGTATGTGCTTGAACTCGCTGGCATCAGCGCCTTCTCCAAAGATCGTAAAGAAGACGATCCGATTATTTTGGCGGGTGGTCCTGCAATGGCGAACCCTGAACCTGTCGCCGATTTTTTTGATGCGTTCAATATTGGCGATGGCGAAGAGATGTTCCCTAAGATCGTGCGGACGGTGGGGGAATGTAGAAGAAAAGGGATGCGCCGATTTGAAATTTTGGAAGCGATTTCAAAAATCGACGGTGTGTACGTTCCAGTATTTCGCCAAGTCGTCGAGGGGGAATATAAACAGCTCGTTCCGGCAGAACCCGCTGTAGGCTCTTACGAACATACAAACGGTGTGCGTCGCATTTTTATTCCGGAACTCAAAAAAGAAGATTGCCCGGTCAAGAATTTAATCCCGAACATGCGCTTGGTTCACAACCGCTTTAGTGTGGAAGTGATGCGAGGCTGTGCGCAGGGTTGCCGATTCTGCCAGGCGGGTGTTTGGTACAGACCGTGCCGCGAACTCAATCCGGATGATGTGATAGATCTTGCGAAGGAAGGCTTAAAGGCGACAGGTGAACAGGAACTCGGCCTTTTGAGCCTTTCCACGGCAGACTATAAGCCGATTGAATCGTTGACGGATTCGATTATCGATGACGCTTTCTTTGACAATGTAGACGTGTCGCTTCCGAGTATTCGCGTCAGCAGCTTCGGTCAGCACCTCGCAGAAAAAGTCGCCGCCTTGAAGGGTGGACGCAGTGCGACCTTTGCACCGGAAACCGGTTCGGAACGTATCCGCAAGATGATCAACAAGACGATCACCGATGAAGACATGTACAGTGCGGCGGACTATGCTTTTTCTTCGGGCCTGAACAAGATCAAGCTTTATACGATGATAGGCTTTCCGACAGAAGACGATGCCGATATGGAAGCTTTTTGCAATCTCATCGAGAACCTGGTGAAGATCGGCCGTAAGCACATGCGCGGATTCCAGATTTCCGTGAGCATAGGTATTCTCATTCCGAAGTCTTTCACGGGCTTGCAGTGGGCTGGCTTTATGGATGAGGAAACGTCTTGGAATCATATCCAGTATGTGCGCAAGCGGTTCTTTAAGCATCCGAATGTGAAGGTGCAGTGGGCGGACTGGAATACATCTCGCCTGGAAGCGTTCTATAGCCGTGGCGACCGTTCTCTTGCCCCGATGATTTATGAAGCCTATAAGCGCGGTATGATCTTCGAAAGTGATGGACATCGCATTCGGGCCAAGGACTGGGAAAAAATTTGGGACGACTTCCATTATGACGTCAGCTGGATTTACGAAACCCGTCAAAAGGATTCCGTTTTTCCGTGGGACTTTATGCACATCGGTGTTACCAAGTCCTTCCTCTGGAGAGAGTATCAGAAAGGCTTTAACCCGGAAATTTTGAAAACGGCAAAGCCCGTTCCGAACTGCAAATGGGGCGATTGCCAACATTGCGGAATTCCGGGGAGCGGTAAGGAAGTTCGACTGGCGAATAATCCGGTTCGTTACGCAGCACCGAGCCGTACACCGGAAGAAATCAAGAAGCTTGTGGCGGAACGTCGCCCGGTTTACGATCAGCGGTACGCGTACAAGATTACGTTCCAAAAGACAGGTCTTAGCCGTTTCCTTCCGCACCAGAACATGCTCAGCGCGTTCGTGCGTTCCTTTGGAAGGGCAGAAGTTCCGCTCCGCTACAGTGAAGGCTTTAGCCCGAAACCGCGCATCATCAACATGGGCGCTCTACCGCTGGGTCTCGAAACGGTCTGCGAAATCCTCGGCGTGGAAACCTTAAAACCGTTGGATCTTTCGCCAGAAAATCTGCCGAAACTGATGGAAACTTTGAGCGAACCGTTTCCAATGGGCATGAAGGTTTTGAATATTGAACCGCTTACGTACAAGCTCTCTTCTCGCTGTCCGAAGTCGATGACGTATTCCTTTAAGCCGGAGGTTTTGCCGGAAGGCTTGGTTGAAAAGTTCCAGTCGAAGACGCTTCCTATCGTGCTGAATCACCGCGGTCATGAAGTGAACTTGAACGAACATATTCTGGATTTGCAGATATGCGACGGAAGAATCTTTATGCGTGTGAAGTGCAATGAGCAGGGCGGTACAGCAAGCCCGTATCCGCTCTTTGGCGGACTGATGGGCGTTAAAACGGCGACGGCGACGGTCGATGATGTCACACGTCAGTATTTAATCCGGAAGGAATCCATGGAATTCGAAGACTAAGCTTTACTGCATCCAAGTATTGTTGAAGTCGAATCCGATGGTGAACGAAATCTTCGTCGGGGAAATCGCCTTCGGCAAAACCGGAATGTCGATCGGGTTTAGACGACTTCCAGCTTCTCCGTTTTCGTCTTCGCCTGCGCGGTCTAAGCCGCGGGCAAGGTTCAGCGAAATGTTGAAGGGCAACGTGTAGAACAGCTTGTTTGCCAAGCGGAATTCTAGGCCCACGCTTCGATCCCAGAAATCTCGCGATTTGAACTTGGAAATCGGAATGCCGTGGTCGTTCCACGCTGCACCGACTTGAGCGTAAAGGTTCAAGAAGAAGTCACGCGTCGAGAAAATCCAGAATTCATTACGCCAGTCTTCAAAGATCGGGAAGAGGTAGTGAATTTCTGCCTTCGCCATTTTAAGACCGCTGCGGTTGAACTTTTCGCTTGTTATCAAATACGGATAGCCTTCAAGCAAAAGAGGCGTGTAATAGTAACTGTCGAGTGTATCCCTGGAATCCTTGGCACTCCAAGCTCCGATGCCTGCATAGGTTGCGCCAACGGCTATGCGGGAACCCTTTCGAATCGGCGCGGCAATGCTTCCGTGCGTGTTGAAGTAGAAACTGTGCAAGTTGAAGTTCCGGTACTTCGGTTCGATTTTTCCGCTCGGGCTAATGGTAAAGCTTTCGGCAAAAGTACCCGGACGGAACAAGTCGGAATTCGCAAATTGATAACTCGCCGAAATTCCATTTCCAACGCCTGCGGTATTTGTCGCTGTCGCTTCTGCGGTTCCGCCGTCGAGCGTAAATCCAACGCTTACGGCAAGGCGCTTCTGGTAAGTCCATTCCAAGTTTTTGTCGTACAGGTTGAAGTTTGCCCAATCGTAGCCACCGCTTACATAAACGCTGTCACCTGATTTGAAAACGCTGTAAGCAGCGGACGCTTGAATGGCATTGAGCGGAACGGAATAATGGGTTGTTCCCACGGAATCTTCGTAGCTTCTCGGATCCTCATAGCGCACCGTATCTATGGAACGGTAGTTCGCATGCGTATAAGAAATTCCAAACGTTACCGGAGTCGAATGGTTTTCCAGGGAGGCGACGAATTCGCGTTCGATTTTCGGATTCAGACCGTCACCTGTGATGTATTTCCAACCGTTGCCGACTTCAAATAAAATCCCGGCGGAAATGATGTTCTTCTTTAGCGGATCGGAAAGTGACATGGCAAAGCCGAGCTTCGGAGTCGCTTGGCCATCGCCTTTCACGCCAAAGTCCGGAGAGCGTTCCTGCACCATAAAGATCGGGGCTATCAGGAACTGTGTCGGGATCGGCTTGTAATTGCGTTCGCTGCCTGCAAATGCAATGTCGGCGTACTCGAGTTCCTTCTGGATTTTTTGCGGAAGCGAACCCGTCAGGACGAGTGGCGGTGTCACCGGCTTTTTCAAAACGGAGTCTCGTTTGGAAACGAGCGTGTCGATTTTGCAAGCGGTCAGCACCACTGCGGAATCTACAACTGTAGAATCCTTGGCGCTCGAATCTTGGAGTGCGAACTGCGGTTTCGGACAAGTCGTAAAAGTTGTATCGTAAAGAACGATCACGGAATCTTGCATCGCATCGTAATCTGTGAGTTCTATCGAGTACAGCGAAAATCCGTCTTTATCGTAGTTCGTGTAATAAACGGTTCCCGAATCAACGACTGGAGTAAAGGCGCCACCGACAACGTTTGTCAGCGGATGTTCTGCATCCCCGTTCAGCTTTTTCGAATACAGATTAAAGATTCCGTTTTTATTGCTCGAGTAGATAAGCGTTTCGTTATCGATCCAGTTCGGGTCGCGGAGGTCAAAACCTTTTTGTGTCAAATCTTGCAGGCCCGAACCGTCGCTGTTGATCACGAGGATGCCGCGGACGGAATCGTCAAAGTAGCTGAAAGCGATCTTCTTTCCGTCGGGGCTGAACTTCGGAGAAAAGATGTTGTAATAAAGAAAATTGGAATCCGGAACGAAAATGTCTTGGGTCTCTGCTGGACCTTTTGCCCCGGAATCGGGAACGGTCGTTTTGCTGAGAACGAAACGGGTTGAATTGATTTCTCGGCGGGCAAAGACGATCTCTTTCCCATCAGGGGAAATGTCTGGGTAAACGGCGTCGGCAAGAGCGGTCGCAAGTTGCATGTTGCCGTTCGTATCGGCGATAGCGATGTCAAAATGAACGTGTCCATTGCGGTCGCGCTTTTTGTAGGTGGTGTAGGCAAGGATCAGTCCACGGCCCGGAATTTCGCGAACGGAAATGCCCTTGTCGAACCAAGGCTTTTCCGGTTTGAAACCGCTCTTGGCAAAGTTTGCAAGGTCAATGATCGAATCTTGGACGGTGATGGTAATGCCCGAAGCGGAATCCGTTACCGTTGAAGAATCTTCGGCATGGGTCGGAATCTTAAAAATACCGCCATCGAACCAAGGCCCTCCAAAGTTCGAAACTCCGTAGATATTTCCACCTGCGACAATCGGAAAGTCATTGTAGAAGGCATCCTCGGTCCATTTTTTACCCGTTACGAGAACGCCTAGGCTTTTTTCCTGTTCCTTGTAATGCGCGGTGATTTCTTCTTTCCAGTTCTTGTATAGCGTTTCTTCGTCGATACCGATGACTTTTTCGATCGCTGCGGAAAGCGTCACCCGGTAGGGCTTTGAAAGTTCCGACCAAATGTTCGGTATTGCTTCAGGACCGTATTTAGCGTCGATGTAACGGACTAGGGAAAAACCCTGCGTATACGGACCGAGTTCCGCATCGAGGGAATTATCCGCAAAGTCGTGCATGTATTTTAGATCCAAAAGGTCTTCGTTCAATGAAGCGACGCGCAAAAGCATATCGCGGTGCGAGTCCCAAGCATCGAACCCCATGCGTGATGATTCAAATTGGGCGGTACCTTCGGCAAACCAAAGCGGCTGCAAGGTAAACGGCAAAAGAACGCTTGCGTTTTGGACATTGCGTTCGTTGTAATAATCGATGTAAGAAACCTGAAGCCCATAAACCCAATAGGGAAGCTTGCTTCCGCTTTCAATGCTAACGAGATGCGAAAACTCATGCGTCACTACGTCAGCGATCCAAGGGTGCGTGCTGCGGATCTTAAAATCCCAGTTCGAAAGGAAGATGTTCACCGTATTTTCATTCGGTATAGCAGAACCGTTGGCGTACAGGGCGTTCTGCAGCGAAACGTCGGTCTTGAGAGGCATTTCAATTTTGTACCGCGAAACGATGGAATCGTAAACCGCTTCTGCAGTCGATGCGACAATCCCTGCATGGGTCGTGTATTCCGCAGGGTATGCGTAATTGAAATGAGCAGAGGATGCGACTTTCCAACGGATGTCGCTGTTGTTGCCCGAAAAACTGAGTTCCGTCGCAAAAACGGAACTACAAATTGCCAAGGCGGCATAAGAAACAGAACGCAAATATCTCACAATAGGATTAATATACAAACTAGCGCTTGAAACGCTTATGGATTTCGCTCAAAGGAAGCCGCATTAAGGTAGGACGTCCACTTGGCGAACTCATCGGATCCTGGGTTGTCAGGAGCGAGGCCATGAGTTGCGTCATTTCTTCTGTACTAAGCTTATCTCCAGCTTGGATCGCGTTGCTCTTTGCCCAAGCTTTGGCAAGCGTTTCTTGGGACGGATTGCCCGGATTTTCGCCTTCAAAGACAGCGGAAACCAGCTCACGGAGTGATTCTACGGAACGGGAGAACTGCAAATCGCGAGGCGTACCGCGAAGTTGGTAAGTATTCTTGCCAAAAAGCTCCAAATGGAAGCCCAGCTGGTCAAAGGTTTCGAGCAGGCTCGGAATCATGCTCGCTTCCGCTGCCGAAAATTCCACAATTTCTGGAAAGAGCAGTTCCTGGCTTTCGAGAGATGCTTGCGCACCTAAGGAATTCAAAGCCTGCTCGTAAAGGATTCTCTGGTGCGCCGCATTCTGATCGATCAGCAAAAGCCCTTCACTATCTTCGCATACAAGGTAAGTATTCGCCAGCTGAAAGAATTGGGGCGGGGTCGACTTATCCATGCGGGTAGGCGGGCGCAGATTCTGCGGCGAGAGCGGAATAATGTTGCCGTTTTCCGGCAAAGAGAAAAGATCTTGGATGATGTCGTCGGGGTCGTCGGACCGGTACTTCGAGGGCTTTTCCCGAACCGTTTTTTTCGCAGGTTGTGGGCAGGGGAAAGGCTTGGGCATCGGAGCGCTTTTTGCAAATGCCGACGGATCCTTGGCAATTGTCGCCGGAGAAAGATCTTGAGTATTTTCTTCTTCTGCGGCAGACGCTTTGCGTGTAAAGAGAGGCTCGGGGTGGTGCGCTAGCATACTCGGGGCGGCGGCCCTTGGCATCGGGCTCGGAGCTGTAATCTCTTCAAGACTGATTGTTGGATGATCTTCTTCCGGCTTTTGGAACGCATTGCGGATCGCGTGATGAACGGCAAGGAAAACATCGTTTTCGTTTGCAAATCGCACTTCGCGCTTGTTCGGGTGCACGTTCACGTCGACGGCGACGTCATCCATTTCTAAAAAAAGAACGGCAATCGGCGCATGGGTGGAACCATAAGGCTCATACGCCCGCGTCACGGCTTTTGTCATCACTGGATTCCAGATCGGTCGCTTTTGTACATAAAAATAAAACTTGCTTCGTTTGTTCTTTAAAGCGTCCGGCGGAACGGCGAATCCCGAAACGCGAATGCCCGCTTCTGCGTAATCGACAGGGATCATGACGCGGGCTGTTCCCGCACCCAAGGCTTCGGCGATACGGCTGCGCAAATCGTTTCCTTCAACACCCGTGAAAACGTCTCGTCCGTTGACTTTGTAATCGATGCGAACGTTCGGGTTTGCTATGGCAAGGCGCGTGACCGTGTCGAGAATGCGCGACGCTTCTAAGGTATCGCTTCCGAGGAATGTTTTGCGCACGGGAGCGTTAAAGAACAGGTCTTCAACGAGAAAACTCGTGCCTCGGGGAGAAGCGTTTGTCGATTTACAGTCCGGCGTGCCGCCGGTTAAATGTACTTGGTGCGCTTCTTCTGCGTTTTCTTCACGGCTTGTGATAGTCAGTTTGGAAACTGCGGCAATCGATGCGACCGCTTCGCCGCGGAACCCATTTGTCGCCAAGTGGAAAAGATCTTCTGCGGTTTTTAACTTGGAAGTCGTGTGCGGTAGATAGCACATATCCAGATCGGCTTCCGACATGCCGCAGCCGTTGTCACGGATCATGATGGAGGATTTTCCTCCTTCCGAAATCTGCACTTCAATGCGTGAGGCTCCTGCGTCTAAAGCGTTTTCCATCAATTCTTTGACAACGGATGCAGGACGTTCCACCACTTCGCCAGCGGCGATTTGGTTGATAACTTCTTCGGGAAGTGCATGAATGCGGGAATTTTCCATGATTCATAATATAGAAAACTGCAAAAAACGCAAAAAAAACGTAAAAAAGCATGATATGCAAATTAGGAAATAACCAAAAGATGCAAAAAAAAGTAAATTTTAAGTATGCAGGACACTAAAATACCGAATGTTTTTTTGAAATTGGCGTATAGCGAGTTGCTCCTTTCGTATTGCACGGAAGATCTTGTCCCGCTCGTTCAAAATGCAAGCGTTTCCAGTCGAAAGTTGATTGAAAATGCTTGGCTGGAAGATGAAATGGTGAGAGTGGAAGACAATGCCCTCATCATTGAAGGTTTTTCGAACTGGCTTCTGTCCAAGGGTGAAAATCTCGACACCTTTGCAGATCGCATGTTTGAAAAAATGAGACATTTGCATTCTGTATCTAAACGAGCCATTTTGCGCTCGTATTTGCCGTATATTCATGATTTTTATGAAATGCCGGACCAACGTCAAGGCGTTTTGCGCTACAATGAAAAGCGCAATCTGTTCCACGAAAACTTGCGTTTTGTGGAAGGACCGGTAGAAGGCGATAACCGTCATGATTTCTTGATCGGTCGCGACAATGGCGCAAGTCATCCTGCTGCGGTCTACTCCGAATGGCTTTTGCGTTCTATGCGGCAAGCTCCTTGCCTGCTGGATCTCCCTGCTTATGAATCCGTTAACCAGCATTCTTGCCTCTGCTCTGCTGAAGAAGCTTTGCTCGGCCGTTTGGCGGGCAGCCAGGAAGGCGATAGCTTCTATGTGAGCGGAATTGCAGTCGGTAAGGTGGTGAAGTTCTCGGAATGCATCGAAAAGCTTCCGATCGATCTTGGCATCTCGGATCTTGGAGACAAACTCTGCGTCCGTGCCGATACCGATGTGATCGATACGTTTACTGGAACGCATCTTCTGTACAAGGGTCGCTATTACGGCGCTCCGGTTTCCATTGCAGAATTCGTTTATACGAAGGATGTGCGTACCAAAGATCCGTTCTTGGGACTCATCTCTTCGCTTGTTCTAGAAGAATACAGCGTGTGGCCGCCGGTCCAGAAGGCACACGATGAACTTCTGCACAAGATCAACCATGTGGCTGAAATCGTTTACTACGAAGCCGATGACTCGATTTCGGTGAACGGCAAGCATTTGATGCGTAACGTGCCGGCTCGTATTCTGCGTAACGTGCTCCGTGAATATTCGAAGACGGGCCGTGAAGAATTCGAAAACCGCGAATTTAAGCGAGATCCGGAAATTTGTATCGATCCGGTGAACCCGAACTTTGAAAGCCGGTTGAACCGTGTCGTGGATCATTTGGAAAAGGTTTCCGACGTGATGAGCTTGAACCGCCATCGTCGCGGGGGCTTCCGTTTTGAACCGCACTGCCATATCGATTTTCGCGAGGAACCGGCTGGAGTTCGCAAGTTGAAAAATAAGCAATAAATAAGAGCAAGTTTAGAGGCTACGATTCTATATTATATACGTAGAATTTGGCGGAAAGGTAAATCCTCTAACAACTCTATCATTGCTCCCCTCCTGGTAAGTTCGGGGTTCGATCCGCCAGCTTTTTGAAATCCTGTGATATAATCGCAGGATTTCTTTTTGTTTCTATTTACATTTGTAAAGGTTGTTAAACGAGATGGCTGTGGAAACTATGGTAAAAAAAATAGATGCAGTTGGATTGGATCGTGAAGGATATACCTTTATCGTTGCGAAAGATGGAACGGTTTACTATACAGGCGAATTGACACGTCATCTGTCGCTCATGTCAAGAACCTCCTGTCAAATGGAAGATATTGCATGGGGCGGTATTTTAAATGACCGCGGCGACTGGGTGCGTCGAAGCTATGACTTTGGAGATGCGCCTACGGTTGAGATTCGCAATGCTGTGATTTCTGCGATTCAAGAGCAAATTTATGCGTAATCTGTATTGCAACTAAAAAGTTGCAACGTTGGGAGGGGCATAAAATCCGTATTCAGGTAGAATACGGATTTTGTTATGGAATCTTATAGAAAGAAGTGTTCAAGGCTAGATTTGTCCTTGCATGAAAAGCGTTTTTGAATATGATGATTATCGGGGGTATTTGAAGGATGTGCATGATTATGGGAATCGTGCGAGCTTTTCTTGGCGTGCGATTTCGTTACGGGCTAATATTACCAATCCGAATTTCTTACGTCAGGTGATGCTAGGGGAACGAAACTTGAGTGAAAAGACGATGGATGTCGTCGGCAAGGCAATCGGCCTTCAAGATGCGGAACTTGAATATTGGCTTTTGCTTGTAAAGCTTGGCCAGTCCGATAAAGATGAGTCAAAAAGGCATTACCGTCAAGAACTCGCTCAATTCCGAGGGGCGGTTAGTCCGGTAAAAATTGGAGAAGGATTTTCTGAATATTATCGGCATTGGTATATCCCTGCGATTCGGGAACTGGTGACGCTTTTTGACTTTAAGGATGATTTTGCCTTGCTCGGAAGATCCGTTTATCCGCCGATCACGGAAAGCGAGGCGAGATCAGCGGTTCAGATCCTTGCGCGTTTTCACTTCATTTATAAGGATGCTGATGGACGGTGGGTGGAATCGGACCGGGCTCTGCGTAGCGGAACTCCGAAGCAACGATCTGCTTTGATTCATTACCATCGGGAAATGCTCGGAAAGGCGTCGGAAGCACTTTTTGCTTTAGATAAGGATAAACGCTTTGTGGGGGGCATGACTTTAGGTGTTTCCAAGGAATGTTACCGGAGAATTCTTGCGGAAACGGAAAAGTTCAAGAACCGTGTTGCGTCACTTGCGCTAAATGATTCTAAAGGCGATAAGGTGATCCAGGTGGCGGTACAAATTTTTCCGATGGGGTATTCACCGGATAGAAATCGATAAGGAGAGAAAATCACGGGAAAATGATTCGATGGATATTTCGTTTTGCTGTTTTAGGGAATCTGTTGTCATTTGCATCTTGCGGTGTGGACGTTGCAGGGGGGACTAGCGAGCATGAAAACGTGCTGAATTCAAAACAGGATTTAGAATTGTTGGATTCAATCAGTTGTTATCAAGTGGAAGCCGGCCGCTGTCGGGACATTGGTTTGGTTGTGCATTCTCATCATGCCGGCTCCACTTCGAAATACAAACCTTGTCGAATGAAAAAGCGTTGCATTTATAAAAGATTATCTTTTTACTATGCATCAAACGATTTTACTTTCTTTGCTTTTGATTACAAGCCTTTTTTCTGCTAACGATTCCACAATCACTGCAGTAACATTGCCGGCGGATACGACAGGAAGTGTTGCAGAAGCCGAATTGCCAGTGCAGGATTCGGTTGTAAAAACGACGGTGCAGAATCCAGAAGTAACGTCTGCAGATACGGTTGTGGCTGCGCCTCAAAATATTGAACAGGCGATTCTTGCGGAACCGATGCCTGCTGGTGAAATGGTTCGCCGTGCGCGTTTCTATTTGTTAAAGGCTCTGATTTCGCATAACAAGGAACAGGCCGTTCAGACGATTGAATATTTAAGGTCTCAGTATTCGTCCGTGCTCTGCCCGTTCAGCGGAATGGAAGAAGGCTTGGCCTATATGCATGCTGCCGTATACGATTCGGCGCTCACGGCCTTGGTAAAGGAACGTCGTTTGTTCGCGCCGAAAGCGAGAAAGGCGGTGACGTATGAAGATCAATGCGTGGTCGATGCCCGCAGCAACAATCTGCGTTCGTCTCGCTTGATTCAAGACGAACTGTTCGTGTATCTCGCGGACAATTTCCCCAAAACAGCTTCTCAAATCGACAGTCTCGTTCTCGAAATCCAAAACTCGTCTGTCGAAAATTTCTACAAGGATGCGGCGCCTGCGTTTGTCCCGGTCGTCTTTAATGCATCCTGGGGCCGTACAGAGGCTTCGACCATTCAAAAGGTTTCTACGGCAGGTTCCGCCTTTTTCGCCAAATATCCGGCAAATGAAAACGGCGCATGGCTCGAAGCGAACTTTGTAGAACCGTTGCAAAAACGTGCCTCCAATGAAACAAAGGATTCAAACGATCCGATTCAGAATCATCTGTATACGAGCGGAGTCGGCTTTGAATTCTTGAGCGGTATCGGGATGTTCGCCGGAGACTTGAAAGATGAATTCCATCACAAGTACTGGAGCTATTACGCGGCGGTGCCCATTCAAATTTTCCGCTTTGTCTTTACCCCGTTCCTTTCTTTTGGTACTCTTGAAACGCGCAACAACCGTCAGTTCTCGGACGTGCTCTGGGAAGAAGACAGCGATCTTTACGTTTACTCGAGCGGTATCAGCCTTGGCTTTGTCGTGTTTGACAGCCGCTATGTGAAGTTGGAACCGTTTGTAGGAATCGCTTCGGCGGAATCCATTCTTCCGGATGACAATAGTGATTATTACTATTACGCCGACAAGCCGAACAACAATTACTACCGCTTAAGAAAATATGTGAAGCATGAAAATTCCGTCGAGTATCTTTTAGGGGCAACGGGTGAAGTTCGACTTCTTACGATTGCTTCTCGGAATGTGCATGCTCCGCTGAATTCGATTTCTTTACGTGTCAAGTATATAGCGCAGTTTCTCGATCATGACTTTGGGTACAAAAAGATTGAAGGAGTCTCGCATAAGGTTCTTGCGGGCGTCGGATTCTTTATTTGGTAATGGGAAAAAAAGGCGAATCAGTCGTCGATAAACTGATAAACGTCTTCGCCTTTTTTTGACATGCCGAACTGGGTGCGGGCAATGGATTCGATGTAGAAGGAATCCTTCTGAAGGCGCTCGCCTTCGAGCTTGCGAATTTCGAGAATCTTTTTCAGAGAATCGGCTTCGAATTCTAGGTGGGCAATCTGCTTTTTGAGCTTATACTGATTCCAAAACCCTGTTTCTCCAAACGAAAACGACCACGCCATCGCCGCTAAAATCGTGGCGACCGCCGTGATGGTAAGTTGGATAAGACGCTTCCGAATATTCAAAGATTACTCCGCCGATGAAAAGTGAAATGCGTTTCCGTCTTTGGAATGGACGAGTCCCGCAATTTCCAGCTCTGTCAATATAGCAAAAAGCTCCGAAATCGGAAGAGAGGAACTTGTGCATAACTCATCTAAAGAGTGGGTAAATCCTGCATGTTGGGTAAAAAGAGTTTGTGCGGTATCGCTGATTTGTATGCCCATATGGGGAAGGTCTTGTGGTGTGATGTCGGAGAGACGCTTGCTTCCGCAGAGGTCCGCAAAATCTTTGGTATTCCAAATGGGAGTGGCGATGCCTGATGCGAGGCAGTCGAGCGGACCCTGGGCATTTGAAGAAAGCAGGTTTCCTGGCACGGCGAGAACTTTTCGTCCGAACTTTTGGGCGTATTCCACGGTGATCATGCCTCCGCCGTGTTTTTTACTTTCGACAAGCGTGACGCTTTTAGAAAGCCCTGCAATGATGCGGTTCCGCATGGGGAACATGAATTTGAGTGAAGCCTTATCGCCCGGGTATTCCGAAACGATAGCGCCACCCGCTTCGAGGATGCGATGGGCAAGAATCTTACGTGTCCCAGTGATTTCCGCTTCGATGCCCTGAGCGATAATCGCAACGGTCGGAATGGAAAAATGAATGGCTGCGGTATGACAGAAACTGTCAATTCCTTGGGCGAGGCCGGAAACGACAACCGCATCGGTTCCGCAAAGGCTTTGCAAAAGTTTTTGGCAAATTTCTTCGGCGCTATCGCTTGCGCGACGGGTGCCGACCATGGCGATCCAGGATTTTTCAAAGCTCGGCAGGGATCCGCGGTAATAGAGCGCTTCGGGGGAGCCTGGAATTTCACGGAGGACGGCGGGGAAGTCTTCTCGTTTCAGTTCTTGGACGGGGAAATTATTAGTTTTGATTTCCATGAAATACTCCTTTGCAGATTTGGTAAAGATTATGCAGCGGCTCCGTTCCAAAGATGGGTGCCCGTGGGATAGAAAGCAGACGACGCAGAGCCTTCTCCCGTATTTGATTGAAGAATCTTCGGAATTTATCGATGCCGCACAGGCAAACGATAAGGCGCACATGTGCGAAGAACTCGGCGACGTACTTTTTCAAGTAGTATTTCATTCCCAGGTCGCAAGCGAACGTGGCGAATTTGATATTGACGATGTGACAGATGCGATTTGCGCAAAGATGATGCGTCGTCATCCGCATGTATTCGGCAACTCGCATGTGAAAAATGCGGACGAGGTTTCGAAACGCTGGGAAGAAATCAAGGCGACGGAAAAGAACAACGAGGAAATGAAGGACAAGTCCGTGATGGACAAGGTTTCCCGCAGCATGCCTACACTTGCCCGCGCCCAGGACATGGGACGCCGTGCCGCTAAAAACGGTTTTGACTGGAAGGGAAACGAACCTGTCTTTGCCAAGGTTCACGAAGAGTTCAACGAATTCTTGGAAGAATATAAGAAGTCGACAGAAGAAGATCCGAACCGCGACCGCATGGAAGAAGAATTCGGCGATCTGCTGTTTACGCTTTGCCACTTGGCGCGTCACGTCGGGTTGAATGCCGAAACGGCTTTGAATCGTGCCACGCATAAGTTCGACGCTCGCTTTCGCACATTGGAAAAGCTCGCCAAGGCAAAATACACCGAAAAGTCCCTGCAGGAACTTACTCCCGAGGAATTGCTCGCTCTTTGGAGCGAAGCCAAAGCGGAAGCTAATCAAAAATCAGGTTATTGACGGAAAGACCTACGAAAAAGACGAGCAGGTAGCCGTACCAGAGAACCGTCAGCGGGTAATTCATCACGCGCTTCGGTTTGCTTTCAATCGTCTTGTTTTTTTCTGCAATACGGATCAAGTTCCGTCTAAAATAGAAGGCGGTGATGGCTGTGCCAATGAGACTTGCCAAGATGCAAAGGATTGTCGAAAGCATGTCCCAAAAATAGATATTTTTCGGATTCTAGAAGGATATTTGCCAAATCAAGCCCAAAATGCACCAATTTGGATCCGCTCAGTTGCCCGATTCCGTCAAATTTTCTCTATTTGTTGCCGTTGACGGCTCGTTTATGTAAACGATCCTTTCTTTTATGAGGTGTTTTTGGATAACCGGGAAAAACTGAATTCCTTGATTGCCGCGGCTTGTGAAGCCGTTGGAGCTGAACTTGTCGAATTTGACATGTTCAAGGCTGGCAAACGCGAAGTCCTTCGCATCTATATTGATAAGGCAAACGGTGTAGACGTGGAAGATTGTGCGGCGGTGAGCCGTCGTCTTTCCGATGCGCTGGACCAGGATGAATCCCTCATCGAAGGTGCATTTACCCTGGAAGTCTCTTCTCCCGGGATCGACCGTCCCCTCAAGTCCACTCGCGATTTCGAACGCAACCTGAACCAGTTGTTGCGCATTACCCGCGAAACGGGTAAGCCGCTTACCGGCACTCTGACTGCGGTGGATGAACAGAATTTAGCCCTGTCTGTAAAAGGCGTGACAGACGCGGTCTTGGTTTCTCGGTCCGAGATCCTCTCTGCCAAAGTAGAAGTTCAATTCTAAAATAAAGGCTCTTATGACAACGAAGAATAAGGAACCCCAGATCAATTTACTCGATGCGCTCAAGACCGTCGTCGATACAAAGAACATCGATAACTCTATCGTCGAAGGCGCTTTGAAGGATGCCTTGATTACGGCAGCTCGCAAGTATCTGAACATTGATAAGCACTTTGATGTGAAGATTGACGGAGAAACGAATGAAATTTCGATCGCTCTCGTCGTTGATATTGTGGACGATTATCCGGACTACGACCCGTCGCTCGATGCAGAAACCGTTCAGGAAATGGACGAACACTACATGCTCGTCGAACAGGCTCGCGACTTGAACCCGGACGTCCAGCCGGGCGATCACCTCGAAATGGAACTCCCGGTCTCCGCATTCGGCCGCCAGGCAATCCAGACCGCTAAGCAGTTCCTCATCCAGCGGATTCGCGATGCAGAACGCAGCAAGATTGTGGACACCTACCGCAACCGTATCGGCTCGATTGTGAACGGTGAAGTTCTCCGTATCGAAAGCCGCAACGCTATCGTTTCGATTGGCCGTCAGACCGAGGCGGTTCTCCCGTTCAAGGAACAGCTCCCGAAGGAACGCTTTGCCCAGGGCAGCTCCGTGAAGGCTGTCATTAAGGATGTCGCTGACTCCGCCAAGAACGGCGCTCAGGTGATCCTCTCCCGTACAAGCGAAATGTTCCTCTATGAACTCTTCCGTCAGGAAGTGCCTGAAATCTTTGAAGGCGCTGTGGAAATCCGTGGCGTGGTCCGTGATCCGGGCTATCGTGCAAAGATCTCCGTTGCTGCTCGCGATGCTCGTATCGACCCGGTCGGCGCTTGTGTCGGCATGAAGGGGGCTCGCGTTCAGGCTGTCGTCCGTGAACTCGGTAACGAACGTATCGATATCGTTCACTGGAATCCGGATCTGATCACGTTCATTCGCCACGCTCTTTCTCCGGCGAATATCGTGAAGTACTTTGAAATCCCGGGCATCCGTCGCATCGTCATCGTGATTGCCGATGAAGACCTCGCCCAGGCAATTGGCCGTAACGGTCAGAACGTCAAGCTCGCTTCCCAGCTTGTGGAACGGGATCTCGACGTGTTTGGAGAAAAGGAATGGTCCGAAAAGAGCGATGAAGACAAGCAGAAGATTTTGACCGCTCGTCCGAATGAACTCGCTAAGGCTGAAGAACTCCGCGCTCAGGAAGTCACCTTGTTCAAGGATGAAGTTCCTAGCGAAGCCGAACCGGCACCGGAGGATGAAGCTGTGTCGGCTGAAGAAAATTCGGATCAGGAAGGTCAGGTTTAAGAAGTAGAAGCTTATTGGAGCAAAAGCATAGATGAGTAATGAAATCAAGATCACACCGGGTGAATGGGCCAAGAAGCATGGCGTAGATGCCAGTCGAGTCGTTGCACTGTTGCACGAGAATGGAGTGCAGGTGTTAACGCCGTTTACCCCAGTTCCCCAAATGGCTTTTGCTTCGATCGAAGCTCAAGTGATGGACGAAAAGGCAAAGGCTGACGCTCGCAAGGCAAAGGCCATCGGTCTTCGCAAGAATTTGAAGAAGAATTCGTCGGAAGAAAAAGAAGCCGAAACGCCGGCTAAGCCTTCAACTTCGTCGACCTCGGCTGGACGCCGTACGATTACGGGTAAATTCATGGGTGGAAAGGTGAAGGTGACGCGTTCGACGACCGCACGTCCGGCTGCCGCAAAGGCGACGAAGACAACGTTGACGCCTGCCGCTCCGAAGCCTGCTCCGACTCCTGTCGCAAAACCGGCTGCTCCTGTGGCTCCGGTGGCGCCTGCAACCCCTGCACCTGCCGTGAAGCCGACTCCGGTTGAAGCTCCGAAACCAGCAACTCCTGCCGCGGTTCCGGTGGCACCTGTCGTAAAACCGGCAACTCCTGCAGCTCCTGTCGCAAAACCGGCTGCTCCTGCTGTAGCAAAGCCTGGCACACCGGTCGCGCCGAAGCCGGCAACTCCGGCTGCAAAACCGGCATCTGCCATTGTGAAGGCAGCTCCGGTGGGTGAACTGCGCCAGGTTGAAATGAAGGCTCAGGTCTTTAAGCCGGATGCCGCAATTCTTGCCCGTATTGAAAAATCTCGTCAGCAGGCCGCTGCCCAGCACCGTTCTCGCAATAACGGATCCGGTCAGGGCTATACCGGTCACTTTGGACCGAGCGCAAACGGTGGTAACTATCGCGGTAGCAACAACCACTATCGTGGAAATGACAATAATAACGGTGCACGTTCTTTTGGCGGCAGTCAGTCCCGCGGTCCGCGTTTCCCGGGTCAGAACATGCAGGATGTTTTTGCCAATGCGCAGAACAACGCGAATGGCGGAAACAACAATCGCTTTGGCGATAACAACAAGTCGGGGCAGAACCGCGGCGGTAACAATGACCGCTTTGGCAAAAACAAGCACGGCGGCAAGAACGGTCGTGACAGTAAGGACAACCGTTTCGATCAGAGCGAACAGCAGGATTCGATCCGTCAGAACGTTTCCCGCGTGATGGCTTCGCTTTCGAAGAACCCGGTGAAGAAGGTCTATCACAAGGATAAGGCCGCTTCGAATGACGGTGAACAGAAAAAGATTTTGAAGACTTCTGACTTCATCACGGTCGGCGAACTCGCCGGTATGATGGATCAGATGCCCGCACGTGTCATTGCAAAGTGCATGGAAATGGGCATGATGGTCACCATCAATGCTCGCTTGGATTTTGAAACGATTCAGGTCCTCGCCGACGAATTCGGCTATGAAGCGCAGCTGATGGAAGAATATGAAGAAGAAGTTCTCGGCGTGGAAGAAGAAAAGAGCGAAGATCTCGAACCGCGTCATCCTGTGGTTACCGTGATGGGTCACGTGGACCACGGTAAGACTTCTCTCCTCGACTGGATTCGTAAGACCCATGTGGTGTCGGGCGAATCGGGTGGTATTACTCAGCATATCGGAGCTTACGAAGTGACGACTTCTGTGGGCAAGGTCACGTTCCTCGATACGCCGGGTCACGAAGCATTTAGCGCTATGCGTGCTCGCGGTTCCCAGGTGACGGATGTGATCGTGCTCGTTGTCGCTGCGGACTCCATGGTGATGCCGCAGACGGTGGAATCGATTGAACTCGCTCACCGCGAAAAGGTGCCGATGGTCGTTGCCATAACGAAGATCGACCTTCCGACTGCAAACCCGGATAAGATCCGCGCTCAGCTTGCTGACCGTGGTGTCGAAGTCGAACAGTGGGGTGGTACCGTGAGCTGTATCGAAGTTTCGGCTCGTACCGGTCAAGGTATGCCACAGCTTTTGGAAACCCTCGCTCTCGAAGCAGAAGTCTTGGAACTCAAGGCTTCGAAGTCCGCACGTGCCCGTGGCGCGGTCGTGGAATCCAAGCTAGATGCGGGTAAGGGTTCTATGGCAACCGTCTTGATTCAGAATGGTACTCTCCACATCGGTGACCCGTTTGTTTGCGGTGTCTATGCGGGTCGAGTTCGTGCGATGTTCGATGACCATGGTAAGCAGATGAAGGAAGCGGGCCCGTCCGCTCCGTGTCAGGTTCTCGGCTTTGACGGTACTCCGCAGGCAGGCGACGAACTCAGCGTGGTGGAAGATGAAAAGACCGCACGTGAAATTGCTTCCAAGCGTCGTATGGCGGCTCGTGAACGCGATCTCCGCGCTCGTAAGTCGATTTCTCTCGAATCCGCTTATGAAGGCGTCAAGAACGGTACGGTTTCTGAACTCAATTTGATCATCAAGGCAGACGTGGGCGGTTCTTCTGAAGCTATCGCTGCAAGCCTTGAAAAGCTTTCGAACAGCGAAGTCAAGGTCAACATTATTCGCAAGGGCGTCGGTGCGATTACCGATTCCGATATCTTGCTCGCTTCGACTTCTCAGGCTGTGATCGTCGCGTTCCACTTGATGCCGTCGCTCTCTGTGCGTGAAATGGCTCAGAAGGAAGGCATTCAGATTAAGACTTACCGCATTATTTACGAAATCATCGACGATATCAAGAATACGGTGGAAGGTCTTCTGAAGCCGACGACTCGCGAAGAGCTCACCGGCGAAGCCGAAATCCGCCAGCTGTTCAAGATTCCGAAGATCGGTATCATCGCAGGCTGTATGGTGACGGATGGCGAAGTCGACCGGAACAGCCATGTGCATGTTTACCGCAACGGCGTCGAACTCGGTTCTACCGTGGTTCAGTCCCTCAAGCGTCACAAGGACGATGCGAAGTCCGTTGCCCGCGGCTTTGAATGCGGTATCGGTCTTAAGGGTTATGACAACCTCCAGGAAGGCGATATGCTTATGTTCTTCAAGGAAGTTACCGTTGCCCGTACACTCGCAGACGTTGCACGTGATGAAGCTGCCGCCAAGGCCGCTGCAGAAGCGAAGAAGGCCGCTGAAGAAAAGAAGGATGCTTAATGCCTCGTAATTCTCACAGCCATTCCAACCGCCGTGTACCGCGTACTGTCCGCTTGGACGAACAGTTCCGCGAAGAAATCAGCAAGCTCCTGATGAAGGGCTTGAAGGATCCGCGGATCGGTTTTGTAACGATTAGCCGTGTGGAAATCACGAACGATCTGAGCTATGCGAAAGTCTTTATTTCCGTGCTCGGTTCCGATCGTGAAAAGGCGGCGTCCTTGATTGGACTCCGCAATTCCGCGGGTTTTATTCGCACGTACCTCGGCAAGGCCTTGAAAATTCGCAAGATCCCACAGCTCTCGTTCCTGTTGGACGAAAGCCTCGATCATGCGATGCATATCGAAGAAATTCTCGCCGAATTAAAGGAACAGGGTGAACTCTAACCTTCCTCCTTCTGGACTGATTCTTTTAGATAAAACAGCGGGTGTTACCTCGTGTAACGCCCTTTTCCCTATTCGTAAAATTTTTAAGACGCGTCGTGTCGGTCATGCGGGTTCGCTCGATATGCGAGCATCCGGTTTGATTGTGGCTGCTGTAGGCAGAGCGACTCGTCTTTTGCCGTTTGTAGAAGCGGGCGAAAAAACATATTCGTTCTGCGCCCACTTTGGCTATTCGACGATTACGGATGAATGGGACGGTGAACTTGCCGAACAGGATCCGAGTTCGGAGCCGATTTCGGAAGAAGCGGTGCGTCAGATTTTGCCGCAGTTCATCGGTGAAATAGATCAGGTTCCGCCGGACTTTAGCGCGATCAAGTTGAACGGCAAGCGTGCTTCGGATTTGAAGCGCAAAGGTCGCGATGTGGAACTCAAGGCGCGTAAGATTACGATTCAGAATTTGCGCTTTGAAGGCAAATGCGAAGCTCCGGAAGGCATTTCGGGCCGTATCCGTAGCTCGTATCGGTTTTCGTGCGACTGTTCCAAGGGAACATATATCCGTTCGCTCGTCCGCGATATGGCGAAGGCTTTGGGAACGGTCGGTGCGGTTTCGGGAATCCGCCGGACGCGCATTGGACATTTGAATGTGACGGATGCGGTCAAGTCGGAAGAGCTTTGCGAAGCTTCGTTGATGAAACCGCAGGATTGCATGAAGTTCCCTGTAGTGAGCCTGACCGATAAGCAGGTAGAAGCTTTGCGTCAGGGCCGTGAAATGACGTGGAACAAGGAACCGATCCAAATCGAAGAAGGCGCTCCGAACATGGTTCTCGCTGTGGATAAGGACGGCGATTTAAAGGCGGGCTGCTCTTTTGAAAATGGAAAGCTTGCTCCAAAATTCTATTTGGGTTTGGATTGATGACGGACAAGGTTTTACGTGCTGCAACAGTGGGAAATTTTGACGGTTGCCATTTAGGGCATCAGCAAATTTTCCAGATTCTTCGCAACGAAGCAAAGGCGCACGGACTTGTGCCGACTGTGATTTCTTTTGAACCGCATACGCGCCATGTACTCGGCATTCCCGGTCATCCGGCTTTGCTCACGACCACCGAAGAAAAGGGCGCGTTTGTGCGTTCTCTCGGTTTGGATTTTTTGGCACTTCCGTTTTCGCGAGAAGTGGCAGAACAGCCGTATCAGACTTTTATCCAGAACGAAATTTTAGACAAGCTGAACGTGAAGTTTTTGGTGCTTGGACACGATCACCGCTTTGGCGCTGCGGGCAAGGGAAGTTTTGATGCAATTTTACAGACCTTCCCCGAGCTTCCGGCGATTCAGGTTTCTGCCAAATATAAAGATGGGGAAGTCTTAAGTTCTTCCCGTATTCGGGATGCCTTGGAAAAGGGTGCAGTCGAACGTGCGACGACTTTCTTAGGACGTCCTTACCGCTTTCATGGAATTGTCGTTGCGGGAAAGCGCATCGGCAGAACGATTGGATTTCCGACGGCGAATGTGCAGACCGGCGTGTATAAGCTGATTCCCAAATACGGAGCTTACGCTGCCGTCGTTCGTCTTCAAGACGGTTCGGCGCACCGGGCTGTGGTGAACATTGGACTTCAGCCTTCGATCGGCGATTTGCCGCTTGCTGTGGAAGCGCACATTTTGGATTTTAACGCGGACATCTACGGTCAAACGATTGACGTGGACTTGCTCACGTTCATTCGTGCGGAACAGAAGTTTGCATCTATCGACGATTTGAAACGCCAGATCGGCATGGATGCGGACTTTGCCCGCAATTATTAAACTTTTGGACTCACCCAAAGATTACGGACTGCATTGAGCACGGCGAGAATCATCACGCCGACGTCTGCAAAAATAGCCGTCCACATATTGGCAATGCCGAACGCGCCGAGCAAAAGACAGAGCGCTTTGATTGAGATACAGAAGACGATGTTCTGATGCACAATGCGCATGCATTTTTTTGCCACATTCATCGCGGTCGAAATCTTTAACGGATTATCGTCCATCAGCACGATGTCCGCGGCTTCGATAGCGGCGTCAGAGCCCATCGCGCCCATCGCAATTCCGATGTCTGCACGGGAAAGAACGGGGGCGTCGTTGATGCCGTCGCCGACAAATGCCAAGGTTTCGGAAGGGGACTTTTTCGCTTTCAACAGTTCTTCGACTTTTTGAACTTTATCCGCCGGAAGAAGTTCTGCAAAGAAACTGTCTAGCTGGAGAGTTTTGGCAACATTTTCCGCGACCTTCTGCGTGTCACCGGTCAGCATAATCATTTGTTTGATGCCCTGTTTTTTGAGGGCGGAAATCGCCTGCTTGGAATTTTCCTTGATGATATCGGAAATCACGATATGGCCCGCATATTCTCCGTCAATTGCGACGTGGATGCATGTGCCGATGCGGTGACATGCGTGCCATTTGGCTCCGACATCATCCATCATTTTGCTGTTGCCGACACAGACGATTCTACCGTTTACAAGAGCTTGGATTCCGCGGCCCGAAATTTCTTGAATGTCATCGACTTCGCAGCCGTCCGCTTCGTCGCCGTAGGCCTTTCTTAAAGAGTTTGCAATCGGATGCTTGGAGTAACGTTCTACGTGGGCGGCCAAATGCAACAACTCGTTTTTGTCAAGCTTTTCCGGGTGAATCACCGTGACTTCGAAGTTTCCCTGGGTCAAGGTTCCCGTCTTGTCAAAGACAAGCGTATTCGTTTTTGCAAGGATTTCTAAATAGTTCGCCCCTTTGATTAAAACGCCTGCGCGTGAAGCGCCTCCGATGCCAGCGAAGAAGGAAAGCGGAACGCTCACCACGAGAGCGCACGGGCAACTGATCACGAGGAAAATCAAGGCGCGGTAAATCCATTCTGTCCACAGAGGATCTCTGCCGATCGCAAACAGAACGAGCGACGGTAAAGTGGCGAGGGCTAGTGCGGAAAGGGTGACGATTGGCGTGTAAACCTTGGCGAACTTGGTAATGAACTTTTCGGATTTTGTTTTTTGGGAACTCGCGTCTTCGATGAGTTCTAGGATCTTGGCGACGGTGGATTCTCCAAATTCCTTCGTGGTGCGAATTTTTAGGACACCGCTCAGATTGATACTGCCCGAAATGATTTCATCATTTTCGTTCACATCGCGCGGTAAAGATTCGCCGGTGAGCGCAGATGTGTTGAGGGTCGAAAAACCTTCTACGACAACGCCGTCGATAGGAACCTTTTCGCCGGGCTGTACCACGATAATCGTGCCGACTTCCACATCGTCCGGGTCGACTTGTTCGAGTTTACCGTCATCGGTTTCGATGTTCGCATAATCCGGGCGAATGTCCATGAGTTTTGCAATGTTTTGTCGGCTCTTTCCCACGGCGTAGCCTTGGAACCATTCTCCAATCTGATAAAAGAGCATCACCGCAATCGCTTCGACATAATCGCCTGTCTTAAAGAGTCCCAGGAAAATGGCGCCTAAAGTGGCGATCGCCATCAGAAGGTATTCGTCAAACGGCTGCTTGTGCCAAATGCCTTCTGCCGCCTTCTTCAACACGTCGTAACCGACGATCAGGTAGGGAATCACGTACAGGACAAAACGCAAATAGCCTTCGATAGGCACAAAATGCAGCGCGATTAGCATCACGGCGGCAGTGATGATTCGGATCAGATTTTTCTTTTGTTTTTGGCTCATAGGGATTCTCGAAAGCTAAGGTAAAAGACCGCATTTCTGCGGTCTAGGGGTTTTAGAAGAAGACTTCGCAGTCGGATTCGACTTTTTTGCAGTTTTCGCGAACGGCTGTCATCACGGCGGTTTCATCAGCGCCTTCGTCAAATTCCACCTTCATTTTAAGCAGCATGAAGTTTACGGAAGCGTCTTTCACGCCGGCAGTGTTTTTGGCGGCGGATTCCATTTTACCTGCGCACACAGGGCAGTCCACATCGATTTTATAACTCTTTTTCATTTCAAACCTCATTTTTGAAAAGTTTTCTTCAAAATAACGATTAAATAATCGTTTAATTGAACTATGGATAATATAGATTCTGAATTCTCCTTTCGCAAGATGATTAAGCAAATATTTAATCGTTTGGAGTAATTTGTGTCGGAATATTGCTATTTTTAAAAAAATGGATTAGATGAAGGGTAACAAGTTGCATCACGAACATCCGGTGACTGAAAAAGAGCTGATTTTAGCGAAACGCATGCCGACAGAACGCGCGGCAATTCAGGTGGCGGATGCCATGAAACAGTTAGGCGATGTTTCGCGACTCCGCATTTTTTGGCTGCTTTGCCACGCAGAAGAATGTGTGACAAATATTGCAGAACTCGTGAGCATGTCGAGCCCTGCGGTTTCTCATCATTTAAGACTTCTCAAGGTGGCAGGCTTGATTGTATCGCGTCGCGTAGGGAAGGAAATGCTTTATACCGCATCCGATACTCCGCTTGTGCGTCAGCTGCACCATACGATTGAATCCGTAGCGGAAATCACCTGTCCAGAAGAAGATTAGAGACTTTGCCATCATGCAAAAAATTCAGAAAGTAGCTGTTGTCGGTCTTGGAGCGGTCGGTGCAGTCGTTGCCGAACAACTGCAAGCGATTCTCGGAAAGGAACTCTACTGCATCATGGATGCAGCCCGAAAGGCGCGTTATGAAAAAAGTGGAATGTCCATCAACGGCAAAAAAATCGACTTTCACTTTGTGACGCCAGATGAAGTTCCCCCGGTAGATCTTCTGATCTTTGCCACGAAAAATCTCCAGCTGAAAGATGCTTTGGACGTTGCCCAAAAGGCGGTCGGTCCGCAGACGGCAATTCTTTCGCTGCTCAACGGCGTACATTCCGAAGCGGAAATAGAAAAGGCTTTTGGTGCAGAAAAAACACTCTACGGCTTTATTGTGAATTTGCAATCCATCAACAAGAGCGGCGTTATCGATTGTGCTGCGAAGGGAATTATTCTTTTTGGTGAAAAGGACAATCGTGTTTCGGAACGGGTACGGGCAATTTCGAATCTTTTTGAAGCGGCGCATGTAACACATAAGGTCCCAGAAAATATCCGCTTTGAAATGTGGAAAAAGCTGTTGATGAATACGGTCTTTAATTCGCTCGGCGCAATCTGCCGTTCTACATTTGGCGGATTCCATTCTCCGGTAATGCAGAAAATGGCCCGTCAAGTGGGCCGTGAAGTGATTGCTGTCGCGAATGCCGAAGGATTCCCGCTCACGGAGGAACATTTGGAAGAAGATTTGCGCATCACGTGCAATTACACGCCTCTTGGCAAATGTTCCATGCTCCAGGATGTGGAAGCGGGCCGTAAAACGGAAAATGCTTTCTTCTGCGGCACGATCTGTGAACTTGGAAAATCGCACGGCATTTCGACCCCTTACTGCGAATTCTTGGGCGGCCTTTTGGAAGGAACGGAATACGCCCGGGAATTGCAAAAAAAGGCTTAGATCAAGGTTCGCACGACTTGAGGCTTGTAGCCTTCTTCGTCGAGCCGCTTCAAGATCTGCTTTTTGTGTTCTGGACCGTAAGCTTCCATCGTAATCTGCAATTCGACTGCGGACTGACGGTTGATCGTAAAGAACTGGTTATGTTCAAGCTTGATGACGTTACCGTTTGCCTTGGCGACGACGTCGGCAACTTTGGAAAGCGTTCCTGGACGGTCCGGCAAATGCACCGCAACAGTAAAGATTCGGTCTCGCAAAATAAGGCCCTTCTGCACCACGGACGACATGGTAATGACATCCATGTTACCGCCCGAAAGAATGGAAACGATTTTCTTTCCTTTGACATTTAAATGCTGGATGGCTGCAACGGAAAGAAGCCCCGAATTTTCCACGACCATCTTGTGGTTTTCCACCATATCGAGGAACGCGAGAACGAGCTCTTCATCTTTGACGGTGAGGATATCGTCTAGGTTCTTGCTGACGTAGGGGAAAATCTTGGATCCTGGCGTTTTGACCGCAGTTCCGTCAGCGATGGTGTTTACGCTTGGCAAGGAAACAACCTTGCCCGCCTTGATGGAACTCAGCATGCAGGCAGCGCCTTCCGGCTCTACTCCGATGACTTTAATGTTCGGGTTCAAAAGCTTGGCAAGAGTCGAAACGCCTGTGGCAAGCCCACCGCCACCGATCGGGACGAGAATATAATCGACTAATGGCAGCTCCTTGAAGATTTCCATGGCGATCGTACCTTGCCCTGTCGCTACAGCCAGATCGTCAAACGGATGGATGAACGTGTAACCGTGCTCTTGGGCAAGTTCCAGAGCTTTTGCGCAGGCGTCATCGTAAACGTCGCCGTGTAAGATGACTTCTGCGCCGTAAGACTTGGTGCGGTTCACCTTGATGAGCGGAGTTGTTGTAGGCATCACGATGACCGCTTTGGCGCCATAAGCTTTGGCTGCATAGGCGACGCCCTGAGCGTGGTTGCCTGCAGAAGCGGTAATCAAGCCTTTCGCTCGTTCTTCTGGAGAAAGCGTGCTGATCTTGTAATAGGCGCCACGAAGCTTGTACGCGCCGGTGAGCTGCATATTTTCAGGCTTAAAATAAACTTTATTTCCGGTACGCTGGGAATAGAAGTCTGAATAGATCAGCTTCGTTTCGAGCGTGATACTTTTGACCGCTTCGGAAGCTTCTTCAAAGGCTTCGAGCGAAAGCATTTCCTTGTGCATGAATAATCTCGTCGAGTTTGTTGTTTTACGCTGGGAATGTAGTTTTAACGTGCTTGAACGTCAACTAAAATTGTAGGATTTAGAAAGGCTGAATTTTTAATGGAGCGTAAAATCGGGGCAAAACACTTTTTATCGCAGGATTTGTCGATCAGTTTTTTCTTAAAAAGAAAAAAAGCTATTTTGCATGCCCATGAGCGATTTAGAAACGGATAGCAAATTCTTAAAGAAAAGCGTGATTATTAATGTCATCGGAACCATCCTCAAGGTTTGCGGTCCGCTTCTCACGATTTTGCTCGCCCGAATTTTTGGCGCAGCGGATTTTGGCGTTTTTGTCTCAACGCAAACGCTTCTTTTGACGATTTCACGTTCGTCGACGCTCGGCCTAGACAAAGGCTTGTATTGGTACTTGCCGCAGAATCGTCTGAACGGTCGTCCGGCTTATGAAGGAGTGATGGAGTCCTTTTGGGTCTCGGCGCTGGTGGCACTTATTTGCACGCTGGTGATTTTTGCCGGATCCTTTACACCGCTTATTTCCAAGGAGCTTCCTTGGTATGCATTTTCGCTCGTGTTTTATGCGGTCTCCTATGTTTTAAGCAATACTTCGGAAGGAAATCGCAAACCGCAAAATGCGGTCTTTATCAATTCGTTCTTTGTTGCAGTGCTTTCTCCGCTTTCGTCGATTGTGATGCACTTTTTGGGAATTCCGCATGCGCTTCCGCTTGGCCTTTTGATCGGGCAGATTTGCGGATTTTTGCTGCACTTTATTCTGGTGCAAAAGCAGTTCCCGGAAATGCCTTTGATTCCGGTGAAGAAAATTTCCAAGGCGTTGCTCGTTTATTCTTTACCGCTCGGTTTTAACGAATTCGTTTCTTCGTTCCTCATTCGTTCGAGCCTTTGGATGGTGATGCTTTTTCTTGGACCGGAAAAGGCTGGCGCTTACGGCATCATGGTGACGATTTCGAATGCCTTGCAGACGATTCGTGTGGGCTTTACACCGATTCTCACTCCTGTTGTTGCAGGAATGGACAAGGACCGTTTGCATACCGATTTAAAACCCGTGTATTCTTACTGCGTTTCGATGGTGACGTATATTCAGTTGCTAATCGGCTTCTTCATCATTCTTTTTCCGAATGAAATTTTGAATATCGCGGGTAAAGACTTTATTGTGCAACCGGAAACGCTAGGCATTTTGCTGTTGGTGCATTTGCTCGCTGGTTTCTGGGGTATGGCGATTGTGATCATGAACGGTCTTGGAAAAAGTCTGTACACGCTCAAGATGAATATATTCTCGCTAGGAATCGCTCTCGGGTCGGGATATTTTCTGGTGCCGGCTTATGGACTTGTGGGGGCGGCGCTTTCAATGCTCTGCTACAATGTTGTAGCGATGATCTGGAATAACGTTTATTTGGCGAAGATGAAACTCTGGCCGTATTCGAGCAAGCTTATCAACCGTTTCGTTTGGATCTGTGTGCTGATCGCTTGCTACGTTGTGTTGAACGTGGGAAATTTTGAATTGAGTCTTTGGCAGAAAGCCGTTGCCTATTTGGTTGCCCTGGCTGCCCTAGGGATTCAATGGCTTTACGACAAAAAGAGCGCGAATCCTATTCCTTCCACCAAGCGTTGAAATCTGCGTAATGCGCTTTTCTTCGGGCGGGAGCTATTGAATAATTTCTAACTTTTAGTCAGGTTTTATAATGTGAGGAATGCAGCATGTTGAAGTTCTTATATATACTGACAAGCAATGAGAAAGATATTTATTACGAGCAAACGCTGGTGTCTGTTCTTTCGCTTCGCCATTACAATCCCCAGGCTTTCATAACATTATTGGTTGACGACAAGACAGACAAAAACTTGGTGGGTTTTAGGAGCGAAATCAAAAACCTGATAGACGAATACAAGGTTGTTCCCTTTGATGATAGATTGTCAAATATGGTCCGATCCCGTTTTCTAAAAACGAACATGCGGAATCTGATCGAGGGAGACTTCTTGTACATCGATGGCGATACCGCTGTAGTAGACCGGCTGGATTCCATTTTGTCTAATGTGACGGGGAGCGTTTGTGCGGTTGCCGATTTGCATGCGTCCGAAAATGACAAGTACCATTTAAAGCACAAGAAAATGTTGGCCCACAAGAAAAAGATGAATTTTTCCCTGTCCCTAGGCGAGAAATATTTTAATAGCGGGGTCATCTTTGCAAGGGACGATGTCCCGGCCCATGAATTCTTTACGAAGTGGCATGAATTGTATCGGCAGTGTGCCCAAAATGGAATTTTTACAGACCAGATTTCTTTTAATGAAATCAACCATGTTTTAGGCCATCCCATTGAGGAATTGCCGGGGGAATGGAATTGTCAAGTCCGCGAAGCCTATAACCATCTGTATCGAGTAAAAACTATATATCCTATCCTTTGTCGGTCCAAGATTATTCATTTTTTTTGTACGGGAATTGACGGAAAAAAAGAACCTCATCCCCTGATGAGAAAAGATTTTTTTGATAAAATCAAGGCTCAGCAGGTTGTAGACGAAATTTCCATGCAGATCATTTGCTCCGCCAAGAATCAGTTCTGGGGTGCTCCTGAAAAATTGGACGAAAGCGTCTCTTTTCCCAAGTTTTTTCTGTTCCGCCAGTTTCCCAAGGTATGTAAATTGTTGAAATGGCTGAACGTGATTTGATTTTAGTACGCTGCAGGAGCCAAGAAAGCCTAAGTGAAGGACGTTCCTCAGCCTGTGTCTGCGCTAGTGGGTTCTTTTATATTAGCTCTTGGTTACGGGTTCAACGCCGGTAACTGTAGAATGAAGGAATCGTATATTTTAAAGATATGATCAAATACCTTTTTGTTTTGACTAGTTCGCCGAAGGATTTCTATTGCGAACAGACCTTAGTGGCGATCGCATCTTTGCGCGATCATAATCCGGGCGCGTTCGTGACTCTTTTGACAGACGACAAGACGGCGGAAACTCTCACCGGTCCGCGGGCCGCCATCAAGGACGCGGTTGATGAGCTCAAGGTCTTGACCTTGGACGAAAAGTTCACGCCGATGCTCCGCTCTCGTTATTTGAAAACGGTGATGCGCAATGTCGTAGACGGAGATTTTCTTTACATGGATTCGGACATCGCGGTCGTGGGCGATCTTTCGATTCCAAAAGAATGGGAAGGCGGCATTTACGCCGTACTCGATTTCCACACGAATCTTTCAAAAGCGATCAACCGCAAGAAGGTTTTGAACAACGCGAAGAGGATGGGATTTTCGCCGATTCTGAACGACGAAATCTTTAACGGGGGCGTGATGTTTGCCGCCGATACGCCAGAAGCCCGCAAGTTCTTTGAAACGTGGCATGAACTGTGGCTTTATTGCGTTTCTAAAAATTTCCCGTATGACATGGCAAGCCTTGCCGAAACGAACTTCAAGTTCGGCTACATCACGCAGAAAATGCCGGGCGGTTGGAACTGCCAGCTCGCTTACGGCAACCGTTTTTTGCCGACGGCCAAGGTTTTGCACTTCTTCGGTTCCCGCATCGTGGATACATGCGGTCACAAGGTTCCGGAAAGCATGAACCTGTTCCTTCCGAAAATTTTGCGCAAGGATTTCTACACGAACTTGAAAAACCTTCCGGTGACGGTCAATGCCGACAAGAGCATTTCGATCAACGCTTATTATGACGATGTAATTTTGCATGCAAAGGAAGCGTTTGAGTACCAGACAAAAAAGGTCGGTGCTGCAGGCGCATACATCATTCGCAGTTACGCATTCGCCAAGTCACTCGCTTGGCTGTACAAGAAAATGCCGATTCTTGTAAAGCCTTTGGCGTTGCTCGGAAAGATCCTTGGATAGCTTATGAATCTACTGTTTAACTTAGTTGCTGTCCAACCGATTCACAGTGCCAAATTTCACGGTGGTGGAAGCTACGGCGAAGTAATCTTTTGGGCGCTAGTCAAACGCGGGGCAAAATTCTCTTGCGCCTACGACAGTCAAAAGTATTTGGCCCCGAAGATCGTAGAAGCTTGTGAAAAACACGGGATACCGCTGTACGATATTCAAAAGCGTTCTCCGCAGCAGATTATTGACGGAAATCAGATCGATACATTTTATACGCCGCTGTACTCGCTTGAAGCCAAGTGGCAGATTCAGGTAAAACGCTTTGTGTTTACGTGGCACGGCGTACGCGCCTTGGAACTGCAATACAGCCCGCTCGGAATTTCTTTTGCCAAAAAGTTCGGTCAAAAGATGGAAGCGCTTGTGCGTTACCGTGCAAGCTGGAAGAAGTACTTTTACAAGCCGAAGTATGCAGAACTCGCTGCAAGGATTGCGAAGGGTGAAGTCCAGACGATAACCGTGAGCGAACACAGCCGTGCATCGATCAAGGCGTTTTTCCCGGAACTCTTGGATAAGGAAATCCCTGTATTCTACAGTCCGATGACGGAAGTCGAAGGCAAGGGAAATCTGCCGGCTGGAGTTTTGCCGAAAAAGTTCTTTTTGCTCACCAGCGGCGCTCGTTGGGAAAAGAACAATTTGCGAGCCGTAAAAGCCTTTGATGATTTGATTTCGATTCAGCCGAATTTGGATATGAAGCTCGTGATGACGGGCGCGACAAATCCGCAGGTATATCTGAAAGAGGTAAAGAACCGTGACCGTTTTGTGCTGTTGAATTACGTGGAAACGGAAGAGCTTGAACTTTTGCACGAGAACGCGTACGCGTTTGTTTTTCCTTCGCTGAATGAAGGCTTTGGCTATCCGCCGATGCAGTCGATGCGCTATGGCGTACCGGTTGCGGCAAGCGGTACCACGTCGATTCCGGAAGTATGCGGAGATGCGGCGATTTTCTTTGACCCGTATTCGGTAAGTGAAATAGAAAATCGCATGATTCAGCTGTTAGATCCTGAAATTTACAAGAAGTATTCGGACCGGGGGCTTGCCCGGTATGCGGAAGTGCATTGCCGTCAGAATGAAGATTTGGAAAAAACTATTGATTTTATTTTGAATCTATGAAAAAGATTTTAGAACTGTTGAAGAATCCGTTTATTCAGATTACGCTGTTTGCTTTTGTGCTTCAGACGTTTTTGTTCGCTGTCTTTTATATGTTGCCCGACCCGCTTGGACTTTCCATGACGGAAATGTTTTCGGGGAGAATGCTTTGGCAGTTTACGATGACTTACGGAGCGATCCTTGTTCTGTCGGCGCTGTTCGCATTTGCCAAGGCTCCACGTGCACTTTCGATCTTTTACGTTTTCTACTTCTTTTTTGCCATTGCCGATTATGAGGTCTTTCGTTTTACGCATCAGAGACTTTCGTATTCTTACTTGCGGACTTATTTTCATTTGTCGAATATTTCGGATGCAACGACCATTTCGACTCTCGGTGGCGAATCGGCTACGGTTTGGTTTTTGGGCGCGCTCTTTGCGACGGTGTCGGCTGCGGTCTTCTTTTGTGTGTATTGGACGAATCGCAAGTGCCGTTTGAAGAAAGCGGGCAAGCCGACCAAGCTTGTGTTTGCAAAGAAAATTCCGGTGACAATGCTCGTGTTGGGCCTTGCGCTTTCGGTGATTCCGTTGATTTTATTCTTGGCGGGAACGCGTGGCACGGTAACAGTTCCGCTGATTCACTTCCCGGTGGATATGCGTTTTACGCTTGGCAAGCATACGATCACGGCTCCGATTTTACATATTGCGGCAGAAGAATCGTTTGAATTTGTGCGGGATAATTACAAGATTACCGATGAACTCATGAAAGAATTGGATTCTTTTTTACCCGCGGATTTTGCGGAGAATCGTGTGAGCCTTGAATATCCGGGCTTCCGCAAGGCTTCTGCTGCTAAATTCAAGGCGACGCATCCGTACAACATCGTTTTTATTTTTGGGGAATCTTTCAAGGGCTGCATTTTCAATCAGATGCTCGAAGGGGATACTACCCTTGCTCCGAACATTTGGAAGTTGGCAAATGACGGTGCGATTTGGTTCAAGAATGCGTTCAGCAGTGGATATCCGACGGTGCGCGGCACCATGTCAACGTACTTGGGCTTTCCTTCGCATCCGAACCGGGATTTGCCGAGTTTTTATGCGTCGAATCGTTTCAAGGGGTTTCCAGAATATTTGACCGATTATACCCGTGCTTATGTGACGATTTCGAATCCGATTTTTGACCATACGCTCCCGTTTGTGGAACGCTTTTTCGGAGATAATTGGCATGTTGTTCCAGAACCTAAAATTCACGGTACTATGGATAGCTTGGGGGCAAATCTTGCGATTGAAACGCTTGCAAAGATGCCGACCGACAAGAATTGGTTCCTGCTCTTTAACACGATTGCTTCGCATATTCCGTTCCAGAATTATCCAGACGCATTTGACGCAAAACCGGACGATGCGATGTACCGCTACCGCGCCGCTGTACGTTACACCGATCAGCAGTTGGGCCGTTTCTTTGAAGAACTTTCCAAGCGCCCAGACTATGACAATACGGTGGTGATTTTGCTGGGCGATCACGATACGCCTGTGGATTCGTTGGACTACCGTGTTCCGCAACCACTTGGCGTTTCCGCTTCGCAGATTTTTATGTGCATCTTCTCGAAGGATACAAATTTGGTGAAAGGTTTGACGGTGCGTGAAGATGTCGCTGCCCAGCATGACATCGGCCCAACTGTGATGGATTTAGCCCAGGTGCGAGGCGCAAATCACTTTTGGGGCTATGACCTTTTGACGGATCAACGCCCCGAAAATCAACCGTCGATATTTCTTACGCAGAATGCCTATTACCTTGGATTCCGGGATTCTGTGATTGTCGGCGGGCTTGAAAATGAAGATGTCTTTGTCGGGAAAAAGGGAGTATACCGGGAGTCTTCCGATGCAACTGCAAAGGCGTGGAGAGAAAATGCGATTGGGGCAAGTAAAATAATCCGAACTTTGCTCCGAAACGACAAGATGATGCCGCCCGAGTAGGCTTGTGCGAAATCAGGTGGAAGAAGGTAAGAGCGTAAGCCCCCTCCCTTCGACCCGCAAATCCGTTACTTTGTCGGTGGTATTTCCCTTTTCAGGCTTGAAAAGGGGAATATTTGTATATTTTCACCATGGATACTCAAAAGTCGCTCATCGAAAGATTTTCCAATTGGTACATCCCTTTGATTTGCAAGCACCAGTATAAGGCGCTTGTTTTTTATATTCTGCTCGCCCTTCTGCTCGCATTCCCGATTCTCGTGTATCCGGGATTGAAGCTCGATGCGGACCTCGCTCATTTGCTCCCGGAAGAAACGCCGAGCGTGAAGGCGCTGAATGAATCTTATGAGAGATTCGGCAGTACCGACAAGTTCATGATCGCCATCCAGAGCGAAGACGTAGAACTCGTTGCGGCGTTGCAGGATTCCATTGCGGATTACATCCACAAAAACTGGGAAGGCGATTACGTTTCGACCCAAGTGGACAACGACAACCAGTTCTTTAAGGACAATGGTCTTCTGTACCTTCCGCTACACCACTTGGAATCTTTGCGCGACAATTTGGAAGATGTGCAACAGGAAATCGGCCGCAAAAATGGCCCGCTCGTGGTAGACCTTTTGGACGATAACGCTCCGGCAGAAAAGAAGGAACGCGTTTGGTTCGATGCGAGCATTCCGCAGGAACTTGGCCTTCCGGATGAAGCTTTGGGCGCTTTTGATACTTTCTTTAAAAAGGACACTTCCAAGTCCGAAGAAAAAAGTTCGGGCGAATGGAATGCAAAGTCCACTGTCCCGTCTCACTTGAAGAATCGCCTGATCGGCTCTCCGAATCCGGAAAACTTTGACGGCAAGATTCTCTTCAACGGCGTGGTGAATGCAAAGCTTTTGAAGCCTTCGACGGACTATGAATTTGTAACCCACATTCTTGCCCGTACCGATACGCTGTTGCAATACTTCAACGGAAAGCAGTATCCGGTGCCGACCCGCTTTACCGTGGAAGGTACCTATGAAGGATTGAAGGAAGTGGATGATGTTGCAAATGACAGTATCTTCTCTTTTGGCATCAGTCTTTTTTTGATCTTCTTCTTGACAGCGTTCTTCTTCCGCAGCGTGAAGGGACCGATTCTTGTGACGGCGTCTGTGCTTTACGCTTGCGTTCCGACTCTGGCGTTTACGGCGATTTTCTATGGAAAGTTTAACCCGTTTACGGTGTTTGTCGCTTCGATCATTTTGGGTATTGGTATTGACTATTCCATCCATATTTTGGGGACGGCGCAAAAGCTTCTGCACAAGTATGCGACTCTCGAAGAGGTGCTGGAACACGCTCAAAAGAAGATGATCAAACCGTTCATTTTGGCAAGCTTTACGACGATTGCTGCGTTCCTTACGCTTCTCGCTTCGAGCTTCCGCGGTTTCTACGAATTTGGCATTGTCGCTTCGACGGGAGTGCTCTTTAGCATGCTGACGTCGGTGCTTGTGCTTCCGGTTTTTGTGAAGTGCATGGGCGGTATTCCGAAGGCTCCGAATAACAGCTTCCTTCCGAAGTCCTGGAGTGAACAGAAAATTTTCAAGTTCTTCAAGGTGGCGGCGATCATCGGCTTTGTGATTGGAGCGCTTTCGCTGTATTACTGCCAGTATGTGGATTTTGAACACAATCTGCGCAACCTGCGCCGCGTTTCTACGGAAAAGACGCAGAAAAAGAACAAGATTTCAACCAAGGTGACGACTGCTTCGGGTAAGGCAAAAACTTCGACACCTGCTGCCGTAATGGGAAGCAAACCGGAACAGCTTGACAAGCTTTACGATACTTTGATGGTGCGCCTTCTCAAGGAAAAGGATCCGATGCTTGGAAGCTTCCTCACGCTCAAGACCTTTGTTCCGCCAAAGGATTCTCAGGAAGCGCGCCTTGAAATTATCGAAGAAATTCGAGACTTGGCCAATGCCCGCGTTTTTGACCATGCGACGGGCGAGGATTCTGTCAATATTGCAACGCTCCGTCAACTTGCCCAGGTCAAAGAATCCTTTGGCCCGGAAGATATCCCGGCGTGGACCTTGGATATTCTTCGTGAAAAGGACGGTTCTTACGGCAAGATAGGCTTTATCTACGGCGACTTCCCGAGCTGGGATGCGCATGCGTTGCACGACTTCCAGAACCGTTATGGACATTGGAATTTCGATGGCGAAAATCTGCGCACCTTCTCGTCGCAGTTCATTCTTTCGGACGTGATCGAATCGGTAAAGGCGGACAGCTTTAAGCTTGCTGCAGCGATTGTCGTCGTCATCTTTGCCACGCTCGCGATTTCGTTCCGCAAGCCGAAGCTCTTTATTTCGGGCTGTATTTCGTTTGGCCTAGGATTCTTGATAACGCTTGGAGCTCTTGGCTTCTTGACGCATACGATTGAATTCGGCAAAATCAGCATTTACAACGTGATCGTGATTCCGATGACTCTCGGTATCGGTATCGATGCGACGATCCACTTTATTTCCGCTTGGATTTCGGATAAGAACTTGACTCTGCGTGCGCTTTTGGACAATACGGGCCGCAATGTGATGGCGAGTTCCACGACGACGATCGCGGGCTTTGTGGGCTTCCTCTTTACGACGCACCGCGGTTTGCAGGGAATTGGCCACTTGGCCTGTGTCGGCCTTGCAATATTCCTCGTAACGAGCGTCGTCTTTAGCATGTTCTTATGCGGAAGCCTGTTAAAGAAGGATTCGAAGTAGTTTTTTGAAAAGCAAAAAGGTTCTCGTTAGAGAACCTTTTTTAAGAATTTTATAAACATGACTCGCATGGAGTTTCCTGATTCAGTAAGTCATCGGTATACGGTCAAGCATACCTGTGGGAATTGACATTGGGGGTTCATACTTTTTTGAATAACCTCAATTCCGCAGTCAGTTGCCGGCATCACACTTTCGCCTCGCAACATCCAAAGGCTCATGTTTAGAAACCAGTTTCGAGCGTGTAATCGGAGATTTTGATGAGCGTATCGATCAGAGCTTCCAAGCGTTTGACCTCGGCTGGTTTTTCGGCAGCGAGGTCTTTCTTTTGGTGCGTATCGCCTTCGGCAAAAAGGCCGTCGACATTTCCGGAGTTTAACGGATAACGATCGATTAAGCGGTAACCGTCAAAGCCGATGTCTGCCACTTTGGAATAGGCTCCGAGTGAAAGTCCGCTGCCGTAGCCGCGCAAAAGATTGTGACCCATGGAAACGTTCGGGACAGCCAAACCGGCGAGTTCAAGAATCGTGACGCCGACGTCGATCTGTGCCGTGGTTGCGGTATCGATCGCCGGTTCTAGGCCTTTGCCGTGAATGACAAACGGAATCCAGGTGGCGTTCGAATAGGCGCTGCCGTTCATCGTGGAAACGTCATTTTCTCCTAGAGGAAATCCGTGGTCCGCCATGATGATGACATAAGTGTTCTTGTACCAGGGTTCATTTTCGATCGAATGGATGAATCTGGCGAGCTGCCGGTCGGTGTAATGCATTGTCACTTTGATACGTTCCTGCAACGGGCGATTCTTTTCTTCATCCGTCATGCCGGCGGCAAAGTTGAACGGATAATGGTTCGAACGGCTCATGATCGTGGCGAGGAAAGGCTTATCTCCGGTGGCCAGGGAATCCCGGATAGCGGAAACGGTCTTGTCGAAGAAGCTCGAATCGTCTTCAAAGTGACGGTCGTAATGCTCTGCGGTGTACCATTTTGCCATCCACACGCCGAGATTATCCCAAGCAGGATCTGCTGCCGAGAAATAATGCGTCGTGTACCCGGAATCCGTGAGAACGGAGGCGAAGCTCGGCAAATTCACATGGGCAAGATCCGTCGCTTCGGCGAGTTTCGAATGGTGCGGCATACCGAGATGCGTCGAAAGGACGCCGCCGGTGGTCGGAAGCCCGCTCGCGTGCATACGCACCCAGGCGTGGGAATGTTTGGCGATGGAATCGAGGAAAGGCGTCGGGGAAGGTTCGTTCGGATTCATAAATCCGACGTTTAAGCCTCGGTGCGATTCTAGCAGGAAGAAAATAATATTCGGCTTTTCTGCACGGCGCGCCTTGAGCGCTTCACTTTCGGCGAGAGCTGTCTTTGGGATGCGGTACAGGGGAAGTTTTTGCCCGATTTCGGAGCTGTCAAATTCCCACAGGGAATCGCCTTGGACTTTCTGCCACAATTGTTGGTAAGCCTTCCCGAGAACGGCGACGTCCGTTGCATTTAAATGCTCGGATTTTTTCGCGGGAAACAGATCGTTGTAAACGAGAGTGACGACCGGGCGGAGCTTTGTCATGCGGGCGTTCCCCGTCCAAATCACGTAGACGAACAGGTGCGATGCGACGTAGAAAATGCACATTGCAATCAGCGGAATTTTTAACGAGCGATTTCCAAGGCCCTTACGAATCAAGCGGTAAAGCCCGTAGGTGGCAGGCAAGATCAGCGCAAGCACAAAGAACTGCAAGAACGGCACCGACAGATCATTTGCCACGTAATCGTAGAACATCACAATGGACGAAGTGTCCTTGTAAGTGTTTGCAAGTCCAAAGGAAAGGTGGCTTCCCAAAAAACGTTGCACCTCGTTGTCGAGAAGGGTCGTGAGCAAAATCGCGGAATGGAAAATCGTGTACAGAACCGTGCAAACGCGGTGCTTGTTTTTGGAAAGCTTCTTCAAAATCTTGGATTGGATATATCCAAAGAGAACCGTGAAAAGTGCAAAGACGAGAAGCGCTTTGCCGATCCACAAAAAGTCAAGACAGATGGCGTGGAAAATGTACCAGTCCGGTTTACTGACAAACGGGAATCCGTAGGGATTATTGCGGAACAAAAGCAGGAATCGCAAAAGGATATGCGATCCCCAGAACGCAAGAGATATAAAGACCAGATTCTTCCACGGAGCAAACTCCGCCATTTTGCCGGTCACGGCAGATATAAACTTTTTCATTTCCTAAAAATATTAAAAAGGGTTCGTGAAAAATCAGAGATTTTGACGAGAGAGCATTTTTTGTTTCGAGGAGGAATGCTTATATTGGATGGAATAGGGTACTTGAATTTGGAGAAAGTCCGCATGATTTCGATTCTGTTTGTTTGCCATGGAAATATTTGCCGCAGTCCGATGGCGGAATTTGTAATGAAAAAGATTGTGGCCGATGCTGGACTCGATTATGAATTTTGCATTGAAAGTGCCGCGACAAGTGCAGAAGAAATCGGGAATCCGGTGTACCCGCCTGCCCGTAAAATGTTGCAAAAACATGGGATTTGCTCCGATGGAAAGACGGCTCGCCAGATGACGGCCAAGGATTTAGAAACTTTCGATTATGTCATTTTGATGGATGAAAATAATCTGCGCAATTTAAAATGGATTTTGGCGCGTTCACCCTTTGAAAATTTGAATATTTCAAAGGATCCATGGAAACGGCGGCTGCAAAAGGTCTCTCTGCTAATGGATTATACAGATAAACCTCGGGAAGTGGCCGATCCATGGTATACAGGCGATTTTCAAGCGACTTGGGACGATGTTTGGGAAGGCTGCTCAGGACTTTTGGAATTCCTGAAACCACATTTTTCAAAATGAGAGTATTTTAGAGAATACCATGGAATTTGAAAGATTAGAGACATTACCGATTTCGCGCAGTGACTTTAACAAGTTGGATGTTTTTCGAAAGGTTTCCTTCGAAAGCTTGGCCGGCTATTTGCTCGGCTGCCGGACTTTTGTGGCGGATCCGGGGACTGTTTTGATTGATCCCGACCATCTTGAACGCAATCTGATTGTGGTGCTCGATGGATCTCTGGAAGCGCGTTCTGTCAACGGCAAGGGTCTTGTTTACAGTACGATCGAAGTAGGGCAGTGCGCTGGTGAAATGTCAGTGATCGATAATGTAAAGCCCAGTGCGCGTGTCGTGGCGAAGGAAAAGAGCCGAGTCTTGATGATTCCGGCAGATGTCGCCATGGCGATGCTCAATGCGTCGCATGATCTCTGTTTGAATTTTTTGCATATTCTGAGCAGCCGTGTGCGCAATAACAGCAATATGGTGGTGGAAGAAGAATTCCATATCCGTTGCATTGAAGAATCTTCCAAGGTGGATTCTTTGACGGGCTTGCACAATCGTCGTTGGCTTCAAGAAATGTACACGCGTGAAATGCATCGCAGCAACGCGGGCAACTATCCGCTGGCCGCTTTGATGATCGACATAGATCTTTTTAAGAATGTGAATGATACGTTTGGACATCTCGCCGGGGATCAGGTTCTGATTGCGGTGGCGCAGGTAATTGCGGACAATATGCGTCCGACGGATATGCCTGTGCGTTACGGTGGCGAAGAGTTCTCCATTTTTTTGCCGGAAGCGACGATTGAAAATGCTCGAATTGTGGGGGAACGTTTACGCAAAGGCGTGGAGTCCACTCCGATTCATCTGGATTCGGGCGAAGAAATCAAGGTGACTGTCAGTGTCGGGATTTCGGAACGCCGTAAGAATGACTCGGTTCAAGACTTGATCGATCGTTCGGATAAGGCGCTTTACCATGCAAAACAGAACGGTCGAAATCGTACCTGTTTGAACGTGGAAGACAATTCGCTTTTTCTTGTGTAATTCCAAAATTTATTTCGCCTGCGGATTTCTCTATTGATTCTCGGATTTCAGAAGGGGCGAAACTTTATCGGTTTTTTTGAAAATAAAGTTTTAGGATCTGCCGAGACGTCGTCCGCGGCGGCGGATGTTGCGGTCTCTGCGGACTTGTTCGCGTTCGACAGCGCGTTCAAGGCTCGGTTCGTATGTGCGGCCTTCCTTGTACGAGGTGTGCGAAAGTAAAAGGCGCGAAATTTTTCCGAGCTTTAAGCGTTCGAGAGTCTTTCGAATCCAGACGCGGTTTTCGGGGATATACCAAAAGAAGAAACGCTTCTGGTTTGCTTTTTGTTCGGGCGTCTTGGCGACGTAAAGAGGCTTTCCGTCCGGGTACATTTCCGCGTAATACAGCTCGGTCGCAATCGTCATCGGTGTCGGGGTAAAATCCTGAACCTGTTCAAGTTTAAAACCGAGCTGTTTCGTTTCGAGCGCAAGTTCTGCCATATCCTTTTCGGTGCAGCCAGGATGGCTCGAAATAAAGTATGGAATCAGTTGCTGACGCTTTCCGACGGCTGCGCTTTCCTTGTCAAAGAGTTCCTTGAACTTGTAAAAAAGGCTAAAGGACGGTTTGCGGATAAGGCTTAAGACCGCATCGGATGTATGTTCCGGCGCGACTTTCAAACGTCCGCTTACATGGTTGTGAATGAGCTGTTTTGCATATTCCATGTGATCCTGTTGCAGACTCTTGTCGGTCGTTTCTTGCAAAATCAAATCGTAGCGGACGCCGCTTCCAATGAAGAGATGCTTGACTTTGGGATTCTTTGCGACTTCTTTGTAAAGCTCCGTCAGGTCATGGTGACGCGTATTCATGTTGTCGCAAATACGCGGGAACACGCAACTCGGGCGGGCGCATTTTTCGCAACGGGAACGATCCTTGCCGCGCATCTTGTACATGTTCGCGCTGGGACCGCCGAGGTCCGAAATCGTGCCTGCAAAGCCCGGCATGTTTGTCACAATTTCCACTTCGCGGAGAATGCTTTCCCGGGAACGGCTTGCGATGAATTTGCCCTGATGCGCATTGATGGCGCAGAAGCTGCAACCGCCAAAGCATCCGCGATGCGTGTTGATCGAGAACTTGATCATTTCGAATGCAGGAACCGGTCCGCGTTTTTTGTAGCGCGGATGCGGAGCTCTCATGTACGGGTATTCGTAGCTTTCGTCGAGTTCACCGTATTCGAGAGGCGGGTAAGGCGGGTTGATGACAATTGTCTGTTCGCCGGCATCTTGCAGAATGCGGCGTGCGTGGATGCGGTTTGTTTCAATTTCCGTTTTGCGGTAGGCGTCGAACTGGGTGCGCTTGTTTTTTAAGCATTCTTCATAGCTCGGCAGCACAAGATCCTGCATGTCGCGGTTCTTGGGGACGCGACCTTTGGGGGCGAGGTATGCTGTCTGCGGAATGGAGTTCATGTTTGAAAACGGCACGCCTTTCTTGAGCAGATGGAGCAGAGCCTTCATCGGTTTTTCGCCCATGCCGTAAAGCAGCAAGTCCGCCTGTGTCGTGGCGAGAATCGAGGGAAAAAGTTTATCGTCCCAGTAGTCGTAATGGCTAATGCGGCGTAGGCTCGATTCAAGCCCTCCGATGACCACAGGAACGTCCGGGTAGAGCTTTTTCAGAATTTTTGTGTAAACGGTTGTGGCTCGGTCTGGGCGGAATCCCGCTTTGCCACCGGGGGTAAAGGCGTCATCGCTACGTAGACGCTTAGCCGCGGTGTAATGGTTCACCATGCTGTCCATGCCGCTTGAAATGGCAAAGAATAGGCGCGGCTTTCCGAGCTTTTTGAAGTCTCTTAAATCGTCCCGCCAGTTGGGTTGGGGGAGTATTGCTACACGATAGCCTTCGTTTTCAATGAGGCGAGACATAACGGCGTGGCCAAAAGAAGGATGGTCGACGTAGGCATCTGCGGAAATGACGATGACATCGACAAAATCCCAGCCACGCGCATCCAAGTCCTCTTTGGAAATTGGCAAAAAATCATGAGCATCCATAAGAGTAAAGATAGAAAAAAGCTATACTTGTTCAAAACTCATTTTTACAAGGACACATTATGAGCCGTTTGACTGAATCGAATGAATGGAAGGCCCTCGAAGCGAAAGCTCAAGAAGCCAAGAAGTGGAACATGCGCGAAATGTTCGCGAAAGACGCAAAGCGTGCTGAAAAGTTCAGCGCAGAAGCTTGCGGCATTTTCCTCGACTACTCCAAGAACTTGATTGATGACGAAACGATGGCGAAGCTCCAGGACCTCCTGAAGAGCGCTAAGTTCGAAGAAATCCGCGCTAAGTATTTTGGTGGCGAAAAGATCAATACCACGGAAAAGCGCGCAGTGCTCCACACCGCTCTCCGTTACAAGGGCAATGAGCCGATTTGCGTTGACGGTAAAGATGTGATGCCGGAAGTTCGCGCTGTGCTCAAGCACATGGAAGAATTCACGAAGCTCGTCCGTACCGGTAAGTGGAAGGGCCATACGGGCAAGTCCATCAAGTACGTGGTGAACATCGGTATCGGCGGTTCTGACCTCGGTCCGGTGATGGTGACCGAAGCCTTGAAGCCGTATGCCGACAAGCCGGCTGAAGGCGAATATTCCCCGGCCGTTTATTTTGTTTCGAATATCGACGGCACCCACATGGCGGAAACCTTGAAGAAGGTCAACCTCGAAGAAACCCTCTTCATCGTGGCTTCCAAGACGTTCACGACTCTCGAAACCATGACGAACGCCCAGACGGCAAAGGACGCGGTCCTCAAGGCCTTTAACGGCGACGAAAAGTCCATTGCAAAGCACTTCGTGGCACTCTCCACGAACACCGAAGCCGTTTCCGCTTTCGGGATCGACACTGCCAACATGTTCGAATTCTGGAACTGGGTCGGCGGTCGTTACTCCCTGTGGTCTGCAATCGGTCTTTCGATCGCTCTCCGCATCGGCTTCGACAACTATATGAAGCTCCATCAGGGCGCTTATGAAATGGATCAGCATTTCAAGACCGCTCCGGCAGACAAGAACCTTCCGGTGATCCTTGCTCTCATCGGCGTCTGGTACAACAACTTCTTCGACGCTTCGAGCTATGCCATGCTCCCGTACGACCAGTATCTGCACCGCTTGACCGCTTACTTCCAGCAGGCAGACATGGAATCCAACGGCAAGACCGTGGATCGCGACTCCAAGCGCGTTGACTATCAGACAGGCCCGATTCTCTGGGGCGAACCGGGTACGAACGGCCAGCACGCCTTCTACCAGCTCATTCACCAGGGCACCAAGATGATTCCGTGCGACTTCATCGCCCCGGCTAACAGCCACAACAAGGTCGGCGATCATCACCAGAAGCTCCTTTCGAACTTCTTTGCTCAGCCGGAAGCTTTGATGAACGGTAAGACTCTCGCCGAAGCAACGGAAGAACTCCGCAAGGACGGCAAGTCCGAAGAAGAAATCGCATTCCTCGCTCCGCA